>CAYJHS010000005.1:13624-24661 GCA_964369815.1 uncultured Desulfovibrionaceae bacterium | reverse complement strand
ATGAGCCGGCTGAGAATCCACCTTGACACATAATGGTGCCATCACCATTATCAAAGCAATCAAATATTGCGCTGTGGGCAAGAGCCATGTTTGGTAAAGCTACAAGCATAGCTAACACTAAAATAAATAAACCTTTTTTCATTTCTTCCTCCATGTATGTTATTGCAAATTTGCATTTTGCACGGGTTACACAGCACTAACTTGCTGAATTTTTAATTGGTTTTAAAGTTTTAGAGGGTTCTGACTTATGCGATGGAATAAATCCAAGCACTAACACTACGGCAAAGCATATTCCATAAAAAGTCCACATGGCCTCAGTGCCACTTAACCCAAACATTCTACCACCACTAAAGACGGATGTGGCAACAATTAAGCCTATAGTCATTTGAAATAATATGGAAAATATCATCCATTTGGTAGAACCAGTCTGCCCGCGTACCATCATTGAAGCAGGTAAGCATGGCGGATATAAGGACATAAAGAGCATAAGCGCCAAGGCATGTAAGGGTGTGAATCCATATTTTTCAAAGTTTTCACCTGGTTTTCCGCCATCAAAGCCATATAGAGCGCCAAGAGTAGCAGCACTATTTTCTTTAGCAGCAAGTGCAGAAAGTAAGGCAATATTCATGCGCCAGTCAAAACCAGCCCCAGCAGTAACAGGTTCCAAAAACTTACCAGCCGCACCTAAGTAACTATTTTCAAAACGCTCTTGACGAATTTCACGGCGTAAGGTCTTCCTTTTGCTATCAAGAGTGCGTAAGGCAGAAGCAAGTTTTTTGCCGTCTTTACCCCTGCGCAAAGAAATTGCCGCATACACTGGAGACTCACTTAATGCAGTCTCATTAACCTTAGTAGCGGCTTCTTGTGAAAGACCACGCTTTTGAGTTCTTAACTCATTTTGATAGCGTATAAGCGGTAAAATATCATCCTTGGTAAATTTACCCGCAAAGCTTGTAGTGGCAACGGCTTTCATAAATGCATCTTCAATCTTTTGCTGCTCAGCGGTATAAAAGGCCGTGCGTTCATCAGAAAGACCGGGGAAAGATACAAGTGCAAAAACTACTGTGGATACAGCCACAACTATGGTCAATATTCGTTTAATAAACACCCAAATACGCAAGAAGGTTTCTTGCAACACATTGCGCAAAATAGGTACGTGATAGGCAGGAAGTTCAATTATAAATGGAGCTGAAGGTCTCCCCTTAAGCAAGGTTAAGTTTAGCAATTTGGCAACAATCAAGGCCATTAACAAGGTAATAGTTCCCATAAAAAACATGGTGCTACCGGCTGTTGCCGCAAAAAAGCCACTCACCAAAAGAAGATACAACGGCACTTTAGCAAGGCAGTTCATCATAGGGACAACTAAAATTGTTGTAAACCGAGCTCTTTCATCGGGTATGGCTTTCGTGGCTACAACTCCCGGTATGGCACAACCGCCAACATATACACCACCAAGAATTAAAGGTAGAGTTGACTGACCGTGCAGTCCATAAGAGTGGAATACTTTATCAAGAATAAAGGCAATACGTGCTAAATATCCACTGCTCTCCAAGATGTAAACAAAGGAAAACATGAGCAGGAAGATTGGAATGTAGTTTAATACCGCAGTCATGCTTTTTACAACCCATTCTACAAGTGAGCGCAAAAGTGGGTCTTCCAAAAAACCTTGGGCTGGCAGAATAGAACTTACAAATTCCTCCATAGCTCCCCATACAGGCCAAACCTTTGCCGCAAGAATATTGCCATATGTTACAGACACATGATAAAAAGCAAAAAGCACAACAAATAAGAAAATTGGCCCCATAATGCGATGGCAAACCACGGAGTCAACTTTTTCAGTAAACGACAGTGGAGCAACACCATTAATCTTTTCAATATGCAATACTGCATCACTAATGCCGCGTGCCGTTTCATGGCGAGTTGCCGCAATAAATGCTACCGACGGCGTCGGCAAATCAGGCGTGGCTTGAATTTTGCGAGCCTCAATAATTGTATCAATATTACTAGGTGCATCTTCTACTTTATGTATAACATCAAGTACGGCAGAATCATCTTCAAATATTTTTAAGGCTAACCAGCGCTTGGGATAGTTTAATTTTTCCCCAACTTGCACTAAATCATTAGACAGGGACTCAATATGCTTTTCAAGCATACCATAATCTAAGGAGAATTTCTTTACTTCAGGTGGATTCTGAGTGTACTCGGCAATCAAATCAAAAAGCTTCGCTCTGCCTTCAGTCTTTGAATTGGTAGCCTGAATGGGAACAACCGGTATGCCCAGTTTTTCAGAGAGCAAATCAACATCAATTTTAAGGCCACGCCTTTTTGCCACATCCATCATATTTAAGGCTAGAATAACAGGGCGTTCCATCTCTAGTAGTTGAAGCACAAAGTAAAGCCCTTTACCTAAGGTAGAGGCATCAACAACGGCTATCACTACGTCAGGGTGCTCCTTTAAGATAAAATCCCGAGCAGCCGTTTCTTCGGGGGAATATGAGGTAAAAGCATACGTACCCGGCAAGTCAACCACAGAAATTTTTTGCCCGTTAATAGTGCAAGAACCGCCAAGTTTTTCAACAGTAACGCCAGGATAATTAGCCACATATTGGCGGGCCCCAGTGATGAGGTTAAAAAGAGTGGATTTGCCGCAATTAGGTTGCCCAGCAAGGGCGATTAGTTTATTAGGCATGCTCAGAAACCTCAACGTACTTTGCTTCTGAACGACGCAAAGCCACATGATAGCCTCCAATGCGCACTTGGATGGGGTCAGTTAAGGGGGCAGTGCGTACAAAATCTATCTTAGTGCCAGGGCATACTCCCATGTCGTAGAGTCTTTGCCTTAAAGAACCTGTTACGGTAATTCCAGTGACCAAAAGAACACCAGGACTAGAAATATCATTCAATGTCATATCGCACCCCTTAATAGTAAATTACAGTTGTTAGCAAAAAGCCTGTTATTACACTATTGTATCCTTGCAAAAAGTTTTTTCCTAACACGACGAGTGCATACTAATTTTTTTGATAATAAATGTCAAATTTATTATCATTTATTTTTATATTTTATCAAACAAATACCACTTTAAAATATTGCGCTTTTTGGAGGCATGCAGTTTTCTTAGCAAAAGGATAAAAGAAAAAAAATATTAAAATCAAAGAAATACACACTATTTTTATATTTATTATTAAATACAGTGCAAATAATTTTTACTATGGCTTAGGTTGACACACCAAGTAGATTGTCGTTCTGTTTTCATCGTAACACGCAGTCTTCGTATATATTGCCCAAAAAACACTGTGGGGGATCCTGCAAGACCCCACTTTGGAGCCGTATATACGAAGTACTGCAATTTACTATACTTTTTTGCGCCATTATCTTCCATACATCTACTTTCATACTTATCTACCTATACTTTTTATGCAAAATAATGCACTGGAGCATTGGGGGCCAAATTATAATCAAACAAACTATAACAACAGAACAAGGTAAAAGTTCTTTCTTCTTTCACGATTATGAACCTTTATTGTAACTCTTGATCCGAGTACTTCAACAAGTCACTTTAATTTTTCTTTTAATATCCCCCCTCTCGCACCCTACTGACTGCGAATGAGATTTTTATGAAAACAACTTTGTAAATAAAAAAATTTCTCTTTATTTTTAAACAGTTGTTTTTTTGCCTCATATGTGTTCAGTTGGTATCAGATACTTTTTGTAAAAAAATTGTGGATTTTTTTAAGCTCGCTTTGGTTATTCAGCGAGAGAGAGAAAGTTTTTAGCCAAACTTAGAAGAGTTCGTTGCCACCAACATGAAAGCCGCAAGCACGGGCACAACTTGGTAAGCGGTTTTCTTTACGCTATCAGCTAGGGGAAAAAATCATGAGAATAATCTGGGTTGAGCGCCTAAGGGGTGGACGGAAGCCAAGGCTGGGCATAGAGCTTACCAAAGTCAAAGAGCTCATGGATATTCAGACTTCAAAATGACCCAAGGCTATAGCCACCTCTCCCCAGAGAAGTTAAGAAAAGCGGCCATGGTGATTGTGATTGCTGAATAAAGCTAAGAATTATGACGCATACGGTTCACATCGGCATCTTCAAAAGAATCCAGCGCGTATAAGCGAATTTTATTACTGCGTGGAAACTCACGCTTGAGCATTGTTTTCATGAGTTTTTTAATGTCTTCAGCCGTGAGCCCTTCCCATATTTCCTCATGGAAACCGCGCTCTACCACCGTAAAGCTATCGTCACCCGTGCGGATAAAAGCTACGGAGCGGTCACGCTTAAAAGTACGCATATCAAGACATTGCCCATGCTGCAATTTGCTAAGCCGCACCATGACGGTGGGGATGATGGTTGCTTTATCGTTCATGGGTAATCTCCTACCACATACATATATAATCACTGACAAACAAAGCCGGCAAGGTTGATAGAGAGGGGGGCATAGCTATATTTGTTGCATTCATTTGATAAAATTTTTCCCGCTCTTACATCTTGTCATATAAAGATGGTTTTGGAAGTTTTTTTTACTCCACTAAACAGCATAGCATAATAAATATTAGTAGTTGTAAATATTTGCCATTTACAAGCTATAACTCTGCATTGCAAACAACACCATCAGATATATTTTCAGCATGGCAAAAACTAGACGTATCCAACAGCAGCCTGTTGCAAAACTCAAATTTTCAAGTTGTTCAAAAAACGCAAGACACAAAGAAGAGAAAAAAATCAAAACAGACCAAATAAACGTAGATAAACTGTTTGACTTTTTAACGCTAACGACGCAAATTGCTGTTTTTCAACTGTCTGCAAACACATATACCAATTTCAACCTTTAACCAGCGAGAAAAAAATGAGTACAATGCCCCCATGCCCCAAGTGTCAATCCCCATATGTCTATGAAGATGGTAACCTTCTTATGTGCCCTGAATGTGCGCACGAATGGAGCCCACTAAGCACAGAAAATGGCGAAAGCTCTCTTGTACGAGACGCCAACGGGACAATTTTACAAGACGGAGACACCGTTACTGTTATCAAAGACCTAAAAGTAAAGGGGTCATCATCCGTTGTAAAAGTAGGGACCAAGGTAAAAAATATTCGCTTAGTTGACGGCGACCACGACATTGATTGTAAAATCCCAGGCATTGGCAAAATGGGCCTAAAATCAGAATTTGTACGAAAAACAATTTAATGCCACAAAGCTTTTGCCTTAACTCAACCTCAAGAGGTAGAATCTTTTATTTATAACTATAAGCGGCTGTACTGGCATCACATCAAACTCTGCCATCAACGGCATCAAGACCAAATGTATTTTTATGCTATGTTTTTCTTTTTTACAAAAAAATCGGCACTTAAGATTTTCATCTTAAGTGCCTGAAATTTCTGGTGGGCAGTGAGGGGATCGAACCCCCGACATCCGCCTTGTAAGGGCGGCGCTCTACCAGCTGAGCTAACTACCCGCAGACAGAGTTCTATAAAAAGTAGCCCCCTTTGTCAACAAAAAATTGTAAAAAAATATAAAAAAATAAAACTCTTTGCAACTATACAATTTTATAGCATTTTTTATTCATAGCACAATTAAGCCCCCTATGAAGGTATTACAAAATGCAATTGGTGTCGTTGCAATTGGCACCAGCATTTTGCAATATACTCATAGGGGGCAAGTATTAAGCAAGAATTGCTTTTTGCAAAGTTAAGATAACGGTTACGCAACTTAACTCAAATAAACATCAAAAAGCACTTGAAAAAAAAGTAAGTTACACTACTTTATTCAGCTGTTTCCGGCTTTCCTTCTGAAAGGTTTTCGTGTCCTTTAATAAGAACCGGAATAACCTCTGGGCTAGCCAACGTAGAGGTATCACCCATTTCATCATAAGCACCAGCGGCGATTTTGCGCAGCATACGTCGAATTATTTTTCCAGAGCATGTTTTGGGCATGCTGTGTACAAATTGTATAACTTCTGGTGTGGCTAAAGGGCCAATATCACGGCGGATAGCGTCACGCAGTTCTTTGCGCAATTCCTCAGACCATGCAACATCTTCGCACAAAGTCACGTAGGCATAGATAGCTTCACCTTTTAGTTCATGGGGCATGGGAACAACGGCGGCCTCTGCTACATTTGGATGCGCCACAAGAGCAGATTCTATTTCGGAAGTGGACAAACGGTGTCCAGAAACGTTGATAGAATCGTCAATACGGCCTAAAATCCAGTAATAGCCGTCCTCATCAACACGTGCGCCGTCGCCTGACTGATAGGCATTAAAGCGTTCAAAATACGAAAGATATTTTTCGTGATTACCAAAAACGCCCTTCATCATACCCGGCCAAGGTTTGCGGATAACAAGGTGACCGCCGCGCCCTTCAATTTCTTGGTCATTATTGGCATCACCGCTAATGACGGCGGCGTCAATGCCCGGCAAGGGGTGAGTGGCAGAGCCAGGCTTTAATTTGGTGGCATAGGGCAAAGCGGCAATCATAGCACCGCCGGTTTCTGTTTGCCACCAAGTATCAATAATGGGGAGGTCGTCATGACCAATAACTTTTCTGTACCACATCCCCGCCTCGGGATTGATGGGTTCTCCCACGGAGCCCAAGATGCGCAAAGATGCTAAGTCATAGCGTTCTGGCCAGGCCTCACCTACCCGCATAAGCGAGCGAATAACTGTGGGAGCGGTGTAAAATATATTTACACGAAATTTTTCCACAATGCTCCAATAGCGATCAGGTTTTGGGTAGTTCGGGACACTTTCATACATGACGGTTGTGGCCCCAAGAGAAAGTGGACCATAAACCATGTATGTATGGCCTGTAATCCAGCCACAGTCCGCTGTGCACCAGTACACATCATCATCACGCAAATCAAACACCCATTGTGTTGTGTGTGCAGCATAGGTCAAATAACCACCGGTGGAGTGCATAACCCCCGTTGGTTTGCCGGTACTTCCACTGGTGTGCAACAGGAAGAGCGTGTCGTCAGCGTCCATAGATTCACATGGAAAATCTGCATCTAAGGTAAAATCGTCCAGCAAATCATGCCACCAGATATCACGATTGCGGTGCATGTATACGTCTTGATTAGCACGATTCACCACCACCACATGTGCTACTGAAGGGCATTTTTCAATAATGGGGTCAAGATTGGCCTTAAGTGGCTTAATTTTTCCGGCACGTACAGCACCGTCTGCTGTAATGACTACTTTTGCTTTACAGTCTTGAATACGTCCAAGTACGCCGCCTTCGGCATAGCCAGAAAAAATAACCGTATGAATAGCACCAATGCGAGCACAAGCAAGCATCGCGATAACAAGTTCTGGAATCATGGGCATATAAAGAGCAACTCTGTCGCCTTTACGCACCCGCAAAGAGCTTAAGGCATGGGCAATACGGCACACCTCTGTATAAAGCATTTGATAGGTATAGCAGCGCACTTCATGTTCTTTTTCGCCTTGCCAGATGAGTGCTGCTTTGTTGCGATTGCCGTTAATGAGGTGACGGTCAATGCAGTTATAGGCCGCATTCAGCTTACCCCCTGTAAACCACTTATATGAGTGATTTTCATAATCTGCATCAAGGACAGTGTCCCAAGGTTGAAACCAGTGGAGGAGTTGTTCCGCTCGTTCGCCCCAAAAAGCCTCGGGGTCTTCAAGAGCTTTTTGACAAATAGCTTTATAATCTTTCGAGCTTTGTATCCACGCAGTATCCTTGTTGTGCAGTGGTGGAATGTACGAGCGAATTTCATTCATTAACGTAATAAAGCTATCTTGAACCATGGCAAAGTTGCCTCCTTATGAAAAAAATTTTGAGGACATAGACCCCATTTTAGTAGCCTACACAACTCTATTATATGCGTCAATAGGCGAAAAATTGATTGAAAATACAATCAATTTCATTTTTTTGATGTTTTTTTGATTGAATGCATAAACAAAAACTGTAAGCTATCAATATTATAGATAGTTATTTTTATCACAAAAAAAGACAAAGTATAATAAAATTTAAAAAAAATAATGAGTTACTACTCTCAGCACACTTCATGCTGCTTTTAACTGTGTTTACTTTATGTGTGGGGAAGGGAATTCTATAGAACAAAAAAAAGGCTTGTAAGTAAACACCTACAAGCCTTTATAATGTGAAAAACCTTTAACTATTCTTCTGGAAGAGCGTCAATGGCATCCATAAGAGTTTTGCCAGAGTTAGCTGTACAGAATTTTACTAAGTGCATAGCAAGTTTAGTCATCCATTCTTCGTTAATAACGGTGTTATCACTTTTTCCGCTCAAATAGCCATCAACCCACATAAGCATGTTGGTCATATCAGGCTTGCTAGCAGCTGTGTAATCTTTGCAAGGTAATTTTGCAATATCAGTATCTTGAGCCATAGCAACAGAAGACAAGCCCATAAAAGCAACAAAAATAAAGGCAACAAATAATTTCATTTTCATACAATCTCCCTGTATATTTTTTAAGAATTTACGTTCATGAAATTGATAAGTCAAGCATAGCTAACTACCTACAAATACACACCAAACACAAAACACATCCGTAACATATTAAAATAACAAACTAAATAAAACGTACATTAATATATAATAATCATTACCCAATGCAACACCTACGCACATGCATTAAAAAATAATAATATATTCTGCAATATTATATATAGTGTTATGCCCCCAAAAAAATAAGCATTTGACGTAAACACAATTTCATGTTTTCTTCAATAGAGTTTTGCAAAAGATTCTATAACATCTTTAACTTTTGGAGAAAATTATGGACATTAGTATTACTTATTGCGGCATGTGAAATTACCAACCGAAGGCAGCTAGTTTGGCTGCAAAGATTTTAGAGAATTTTCAAGTGCAAGCCACGCTCGAAACCGGCACCGGTGGCGTCTTTGATGTAAAGGTTAATGGCGAACTTGTCTTTTCTAAGGGGCCGATGGGAGAGTTTCCTGATGAAGATGCTTTAATCAAGGAAATACAAAACCGTTATAAGTAACATCTTTACAGCCTGTTAAAAACTTTTAGCAGGCTGTTTTTATCCTTCTATGCAAGACAGGAGAAAAGTTATGCAACATATTTTGTGCGTTGATATGGGCGGCACAAACTGTCGCTTTGCGTACTTTTTACTTGAGAACCAAGACCTTACACTTGCAAAACTCAACATTGTTTCTACGCTTGCGCTACGCACACATACTGACGCTGCATCTTTGCTACATATGGGAGCACACAGCCTTGGGCTATCGCTTGCCAAGGTGGATTTTTGCCTTGTGGGCATGGCTGGCCCCATTGAAAGCAATGGTTTGTGCGGACAATTAACCAACGTTTCGCTCTCTCTAGATTTTTCCTCCTTGCCAAACATAAAGCTTGGGGAGAATTTCTTATTGGTCAATGATTTTGCACTACAGGCATGGGCTTCTCTATCGCCCGAGGTGGATTTAGAAACTATTTTGCCCACACCCAAGGAAAATTCCCCACAAAGCACGCCAGCAATACGGGCTATTGTGGGCGCAGGCACTGGCCTTGGCACTGCCCTGCTTGTGCCCACGCACAAGGGACAATGGAAAACGCTTTCCGCCGAGGGTGGACATGTGGACATGCCTTTTTGGGGCAGTGAAGAAGTGGATTTTATGCGCTTTGCCTTGGAGCATCTGCAACAAGAGCGTTTAAGTGCTGAGGATATCCTTGCAGCACGAGGGCTTAGCCTACTACATGCTTATGTGCATGGAAATTTTGTGAGCGCACAAGAAGCCGCCGAAAAGATGCTGACTAAGGATGCGCACGGCAAAGAAAGCGTACCACTACAGCTCTATGCACGATTTTTAGGACGCTTTTGCCGACATTTTGCCTTGCAAACTCTCTGTAAGGGCGGCTTATACATTGGCGGTGGTGTGCTTACAAAAAACAGTGCCATATTGCAAAGCCCGAGTTTTACCAAAGAATTTTATAATGTTTCGCCAAAAATGCAAAACTCACTGTTGCGCCTTCCCATTTTTTTAATGAAGCATGCCCATGCAAGTCTTTGGGGAGCCGCGCAGCTTGCCAAGCACTGCTTAGAAAATAATCATGCCGTCGCCCAATAAATGGTGCAGAGCTCTTTAAAAGCTCTTAAACTCAACACCCTAACCCTCTTCATGCTGTGCATTTTCTTTTGACATTAAGGATACATTCTTATAAAATGTGAGTACATTCATAACATAATAAACATTTTTAAATTACATTCCCCCACTTAAGGAGCTTCTCATGCAATTATCCAAAAATGCCATAGGTAATCTCATCAATCGTTACCGTGCTGTCCTCAAAAAGTGTCATTTACTCAATACTTTTGGTTCGTTAGCCATGGCAGGTATGCTCATGACTGGGGGTGCCCTTGGTGTATCTCTTGTTGGCGTGGCAGATTTTGCAAGCTCTGCCCATGCGGCAAGTGTGGCTACTACCTCTGGTGATGGCTATATTATTGAAGAGGTTGCGGCAGGTTCTAGCACGCCTTATTTCAAAACATTTGAAGTTAATGATGGTGCTACCACTACCACCTACGGTATTTTATTCAAGGGCACAGACTATGCCCAAGACCCCAGCAACACCCATACCAGTGTGGATAGGCTTGTTGCCGATGTGATTGAAGCCCAAAAGTCCAGCGTGCCTGCTGGTCATGAAAATTACTTCAAAGAAATTGTGGAGGTTGGTGCTGCTGATGCTCACACCTTCACCATCAACAGCAAGGACGATAGCGGCACTGACGTAATCCTCTATTTTGCGGTGAAGGATGCGAGTGGTGGTGTTATCTCTACAAAAGGTACATTGCTGCAAAATGCTTCCGGCACAACCTTAGCTTCGGTAAACGACAACTTCATAGGTTTAAGTAGATACGAGTACGGCGCAGCCATTGAAAATCAAGGCACTATCACAAACATCACCTCTTCCTTTATTAGTAATAAAGCAACAGCATCTAACGGATGGGGCGGGGCTATTTTTAATACTGGAGACCTAGAATCTATCAGCGCGTCCACCTTCACGGGCAATAGTGCTACTGAGTCCGGCGGGGCTATT
>CAYJHS010000005.1:0-13524 GCA_964369815.1 uncultured Desulfovibrionaceae bacterium | reverse complement strand
GCGTCCACCTTCACGGGCAATAGTGCTACTGAGTCCGGCGGGGCTATTAATAATTCTATCGGCACCATTTCAGCCATCACCGCTTCCACATTCACGGGCAATAGTGCTAAGCTCGGCGGGGCTATTAGTAATGATGTAGGCACCATAGAGTTCATCACCGCGTCCACCTTCACGGGCAATAGTGCTAATAGTCACGGCGGGGCTATTTATAGTGTTGGCACCATCACCGACATCACCGCTTCCAGCTTCACAGGCAATAGTGCTAGTAGCAACGGCGGGGCTATTTATAATAGTGGTAACAGCACCATAGAAGCCATCACCGCTTCCAGCTTCATTGGCAATAGTGCTAGTGGTAACGGCGGGGCTATTTTGAATGGTAGTAACGCCACCATAGAAGCCATCACGGCTTCCAGCTTCATTGGCAATAGTGCTGATAGCAACGGCGGGGCTATTTTTAATAATATTAACAGCACCATCAACTTCATAGCCGCCACTGCCGAAATAGGGGGGCTTACCCTCTTTAGCGGTAATACTGACATAGATGGCTCCAACGCCATTATAAATTTTGGTACTGTCAACTTCAATGCCGGTGTGCAAGACAACAACATGGGCATTATAGACGTGCAAGATGCCATTACGGGAACTGGCAGCACCATTAGCATTAATGGCACAGTATACAAAGCTGACGACACAACAGTAATCGACGCCCCCACCGACGGCTTTGTGATGCTGACTACAGTCAGTGGTAATAACCTCACTCACCATGCCGGTGCGCTGTCCTTTGCCGATGGTAAGACAGAACAAGAGTTTGGCAGTGGCACATTTAACACTGCGCTAGGCTCCGTGCTCTATGTGGATGCGGATTTGGGCGCTACCACACCTGCTGTGGATACCATCAACGCCACAGGCGATACAGTTGCTGGCGCTGTGGCCTTTAGAATACTGAGTAATGGCGCAGTTGCCCCGCTTTCGACTATCTTCACAGGCACTACCACCATGAACGGCACCTACGCCACTGCCTATACCAATGATTATAGCTACAACTATGCTTCCGGTGCATTCGCACAAAGCGACACAGAAAATGCCAACAACGGCCTTGACTTGGCTCTTGCTGATACCGGCGTGCGCACCTTCTCCCTCACAAAGGATTATACAGGCGCAGGCGGTACTTTGGATACCGGAACCTTGACCCTTTTTGGCAATGTAAAGGATGCTTTGGCAGATACTCCTATAGCAGACAGTAATATAAAATACGGCACAGATTTGTACAGCATTAATGGACGTGAAAGCACCCCCATCACCGTAGATAATGCCGATGCCAAGCTCAATGTCATTGATATGCACATAAGCAATGCCAGAACTGCCATATGGAACACAGCGGGCACTGTCACCGTGTATAATAGTGTATTTGATAATAATGGAAGCGGCATATCTTCCTATGGTAATACGCAAAAAATACACGTTTTTTATTCCACCTTTAGCAATCATACGAGCTCTGCTATTGATAACCGTAATGGTGTTGTGCAGCTGGAAGATGTTACTTTCAATGCTAACACATACATACAAGAAGCTGGTAGTATCTTGGACTCATACGGCGCGGCTTTGTATAATGAAACTGGAACAGTTACGTCCATCAGCGGTAACTTTACAAACAATAGTGTTCAAACCACCGCCGATGTGAGTGGGCAAAGTCGTGCTTATGGCGGTGCCATACAAAGTTCCGGAACCATAGGCAGCATCAGCGCAAACTTTATAGGCAACTTTGCTCTGGCGGACCATGGCAATGAAGCTTCGGGCGGTGCCATTCATACCTTTAATAATCTTACCTTTGCCGCCAATGGGCAAGATTATACCATTTCCGGCAACTATACCAGCCAAGACGGCGGTAGAACCAAGGACTATAATGCCATATATGTGGGTGGGAGTGGGACGCCCCTCACCTTTAGCCTCAGTAATGGCGGCTCTTACACCCTTGATGACAATGTGCGAGCAGTAAATGCGTACACCGTGAACGTGAGTGGCAATGGCACTTTAAACCTTAATAATACGCTCTTTGGTGCTTCTGCTGTGAATGTGAGTAACGCCACGCTGAACCTAGCCACGAAAGACCATGGCGGGGGCAACATTGGCACAGGCAACCTTGATACTGCCGCTCTCAATGTGACCCATGGTACGGTGAATGTAGGGACAAACGTTACCATGAAAAATAGTGTGACACTGACAGGCTCTCACCTTAATATAGAAAGCGGCGGCTCATTCATAATTGGTATTCAACTATTACAGGCAGATAAAGCCAGCAGCATTGCTCTTTTGGGCGGTACACTAAACTCTAACTTATCACATTTTGGCACGGTGGATTTAAACGCTGCCGCCGGAAGTCAGTTTGACTATACTTTTGGCATAGGTGACTTTAGCGCTACCGACACCTCCACGCTGACCCTTGTAAATATAGAAAAAAACATAGTAAGGGATGCTACCCTAGACGCCCTGAAAACAGAAATAGCCACAGATATCTTTGGGGATGCTTCTCTTAACGGCGTTATCAACTTTGATGGCTACACAGCCCTGAGCACAGCCACCCTTGGCGATGTGAATAGTAATACCAATTTCCCCACCGACACCATCGGCGCAGGGACCTTGACCTATCCGGGACCAGTAATTTTTGCCGCCATTGAAACTGGCGATTCCACCATGAGCGGTGAAAACGTCCAACTGACCCTGACAGGGCGTGATGCCAGTAGCGGTGAGAGTAATAACGTGCTCGCTGATGGTGATATGACTGTATCTGGTGGCGCAAGCTTAACCCTTGGCGATAGTACAAATAATCATATAAATTATTTTGGTGGTGATATTACTGTGGATGGGACTGACAGTAAGCTCGTGGTGAATAGCTATGTTATAATGCGGGGCAATGACGGATTTAGCCGCTCTGTGGAGCTTACCGATGGTGCAGACTTGCATATAGAGAATAATATTTTTCGCATGGAAAGCTTGACATTTTCTCCCGATTCTCAAGTAAATATAGACAAAGGAGCGCTCATATTAGAGAGTCCTCATAGGTTTTCCTCGTATTTATTTTATCATGAACCTCGTGACGGTAGAATATATATTGCCAGTGGCGCTACTTTCGAAGCACAGGGTATGTTAACCTTAGAAAACGGGTCAAATATCTTTTTAGCTGAAAATGCAACTATTAGAGCATTGAATGGATTGACTCTTGGGAATGCCTACACGCTTTGGAGCGGGAATTTTGGCTTAGGCAATGGCACGCTTCAAGGTGGAGAGCTTACTGTGGATAATGCTTCAAGCTCTCTTGAGATAATTGCTAATAAAACTCTTACTATCGCTGATTCCTCACCGCTGCATATACTCAATGGTACGCTTTCTATGGAAGATAATAGTACCTTAATAGCTGGTGCAGATATAGATTTTGGGGATGGCGGGACATTACAAATTCATAGCACTGCCACTCTTGACATTAGCGGTGATAAGCTCACCGCCAATGTGAAAGACTTTGGTGTGGTGGAATTAAGCGATAAAAATTATGCCTTTACAGGATTTAACGAAACAGGCGCCAATGTGCAAGCAAACCTCAAAGGTGACGGCACTACCGAGCTTGTGCTCAATAGCGAGGTTCAGGGAACTATCTTACTGGATAACTATGACGCAATGCTGGCAGCACTGGCAGACAGCATCTTTGGTGTAGGGCATACATTTAACACTTCAAATCTCACCATTACCGGCTATGGGCAGTACAACTCCTTAACGAATATAAACACCGCCACCAACACCCCTAACGTGGATATAGCCGCCGGTACGTATACCCACGATGACACAAGCACCTTTGCTGGTATTGTGGAAAACAGGAATAATATAAAAGACAGTATTATCAATACTTATAAGGGGCTATTAAATCTCTCCGGCAATAATGCGGGGAGAATTCTCAGTACAGGTAGCATTACTGTAAAGGACGGCGGACTCTCCCTTGGGTATGCAGATGTTGCCACCGCCGGTGGTACTGTGCAGGGTAACTTGATAGTGGACGAAATTGCAGGTGGATATGCTTTAGTAACCTCCGAGGGTGACCTAGTCACGGTGACAGGCACAACCGAAATAAAAAATGGCGGCGAGCTACAGGTAAAATCCGGAAACTTTACGGCTGAGGGTGGCATAAGTGTGGACGGTGCTGGCTCTTCCTTTATTACTAAAAGTAATGTCAGTACCGAAAGCCTTGCCCTCACCAATGGCGGCGCTGTGGATGTTGACGCAGGCAAAACCTTGAACGTCAACACTGCCATGGCTCTTGAAGGCGGCAGTATGAGCGTGGGTGATGGCACCTTGCAGGCAAAAGGCTTTAGCATGAATAAGACTGCCTTCACCTTGACCGGCGGTACACTCAAAAGCACTGCCGGCATACAAAACAGTAAGGCTGTAACCCTTAATGGCGGTAATATTGAGCTCGCCAGTGGTGCATGGAATGCCGGTGCTAATGTTGCCATAAGAAATGGGACACTTAGCCTTGCAAGCGGCACAAGTATGGATATGGGCAATCGCACACTAAGTTCCACGAACGGTACCCTAGACATGAGCGGCGCCACCCTTAACCTGTCCATGGCGAACCTTGGCACAGTGGATCTTGACAGCAGCAGTGACACCTTCACCGCCAATAACCTCATTAACGGCGCGCTCACCTCTACGAGCACCTCTGTGCTGAGTATTGCAGGGCTTAGCGGCTCGCTCAATGAATTTACAGCCCTGTCACTGGAAAAAGAAATTAAAGCCGAAGCCTTTGACTCTGCTTTTCTTGGCTTTATCCACCTTGAGGGGGTAGACATAAAAACTGTGAGCCTTTCCGGTGTGCGAAAAGCTTGGAACACCCCCACCGAAACCCTCATGGCAGGGGACTTGATTTATAATGGCGACACCGTCATTGCCGCCATTGCGTATAATACCTATACAAACAGCGGTGACTCCACCGTCAATGGGCAAGATGTTAACCTGACCTTGACGGGGCTGCTTGGCGAATATACAAGGCTTGCCGAAGGTAATATGACTGTTTCCGGCGGCGCAACGCTGACCCTTGGTGTAGATGAAAATAATCATGAAAATTTCTTCGGGGGCGACATTAGCGTAGATGGAAAAGACAGTAAGTTGGTGGTGAATACTAATGTTAACATGCAATTTGGCAGCACGTTCCATTCTATAACCCTTACAGATGGCGCAGATTTCGACTTGCAAAGAGGAAGCCTTCTCCTCATGGGAAGTTTAAACAAATCTGCCACCTCTCAAGTGAATATTGACGGGCGAGTATTACTACTTAATAGTGCAAGCTTTAAGACTTCGGATTTTGCCGCAAAGAGCACGGAAGGCAAGATATATCTTACCAGCGACAGTTCTTTAGAAGCACTTAAGGCATTGACCTTGGGCGGCGGCGGAAACCTCGATCTTCAGGAAAATGCAAGTATTGTTGCGGCGAGTGGGCTTATTCTTGACGCAGACACCACCCTTACAGGCGGAGAAATTTGGCTAGATGGTGGCTCGCTCAGCGGTGCTAAGCTCACCGTGAACAATAGTTCCAGTAAGCTTTACATAAATGATACTGTTACAACGGCCAATACTTCTCCTTTAAGTATCCTTAATGGTGCACTTGTCATTGATAATGACACCACTCTCATCGCCGGTGCCGATATTGACTTTGGCAAAAATGGCGTACTATCTATTGCCAGTAGCTCCACCCTTGACATTAGCGGCGATAAGCTCACCGCCAACATAAAAGACTTTGGCACGGTAGAACTGGATGACAACAAGTATAACTTTGTAAGCTTTAATGAAGATGGCGCAGAAGTAGAAGCGAACCTCAAAGGCGATGGCACTACCGAGCTTGTGCTCAACACCAATGCCACCGGCGACCCTATACTTCTTGATAACTACAAAGACATGCTAACAGCATTGGCAGAAAGTATCTTTGGTGAGAATACTACCTTTGATACTTCCAAGCTCACCATTAATGGCTATGGGCAATACAACACCTTGACCAATATCAGCGCCGCCACCAATACCCCCGATGATGTCATTGCCGCAGGAAATTATACCTTTGGCGGAAGCAGCACCTTTGCCGGCATTACTGCGGACAGAAGCGGCAATGCGGACTCTACTGTGAATAACCTTAACGCCGTCTTGAACCTCACCGGTAATGGCGGTGCTACCTTAAGCACTGGCAACCTTACGGTGAAACTCGGTACACTAAGCCTTGGCTGGAATGGTAGGGTCGGCACGGAAGGCGGTACTGTACACGGTGATGTTACCATAGACGGCTTCCGTTCCTTTGGTACTTCTGACGGCAAGGATGTCGTAGTGACAGGCCAAACAAACATTAACAATGGCGGCAATTTCTCCGTCACTGTGGGTAGTAATTTCACCTCCAAGGGCGGTATTCATGTGGACGGCGTTGACGCCAATGGTGACGCCTCAACCTTTACTGCCTTTGAAGATGTGACCACCTCAAGCCTTACCCTCACCAATGGCGGGGATCTTGCCATAGCCCTTGGGAAAACCCTCAGTGTCACTAGTGCTGTGGACTTAGCAGGCGGCGTTGTAGAATACGGCCCAGGCACCTTTGAAGCGGCAGGATTTACCAATACCACCGCTGATTTGACCATAGAGAATACGACTTTCAGAACCACTGACGGCATGGTGACCGATAAGAACCTGACCATCGAAAGCGGCGCAGACTTTGACCTTGCCGGTGGATATATGGACGTGTCAGGCGTGGTCTTCACCGCCGGCGCAGGGGCGAGCCTCGTCACTGCTATAGGTACAACCCTCACCGCCGACATTGGTACCATTGGGGTGGATGCTAGTGCAACTACCAGCGGCACGGCCACGGTGGTATGGGATGCTTCCGACAATATAAATGGCTTGGTGGTCATTGACGGCCTCACTACACGAGTCTTTGACTTTAACAAAGGAAGTGAGCTTACTGCTTATGGTATATTGAGTGACGCCGCAAAACTTGCCTATGGCGATGCTGTCAAGTTGCATTTTAACGACATTAGCTTTAGCGGCGTAAACTTAACCATGGTTGGTGATAATGCACTTGTAGGCTTTGCCGATACAACCGTAAGCCTTGGTAATGGCTTAACCGCTGGCACATCCGCCATTGTGGGCGCTGTGAGCGGCGGTGAGGGCAAAACTCTCTCCGTGGGCACAGGCAGCACCTTGACCATTACCGGCAATAGTGCCAGCGATAATGACGGCATGTTATATGCTGGTGACATCGAAATTAAAAACGGCGGTACAGCCGACCTTGGAAGAGGTACCGTAGGCGGCGCGCTTGACGTTGCCACCAACGGCACAGTCAATATTATCGGTGAAACTACCGTAGCAGGAACAACAACCCTTGCTGCTGGCAGTATCCTTAATGTGGGTAATATAAATACTCAGGGTATTTATAGCGCACGAGGTGAAACTATCCTCAATGGTGGCACTGTCTTTGCTGATCCTAGTTGGATTAAAGGGCAAGAGTACCAAGACGCTGCGACAGCTTCTCGAGCGGCCTTTCTTACCTTTGGACCAAGTGGCATTGACGGTAATTTGATTGCCGGTCAAAATTCTCAAATTACTTTAGGTACCGGTTTTGCAGACTTACTCGCAGGCCACATTAATCAAATGGGAAGTGAAGTTTGGGGTAGTGCCGGCATTACCGCTGCTCTTGGTATCTATGCCCCTCAAACACTTAATGCCACCAACGGTGCCATTGATGTGAATGGTAGCTTAACGGCTGCCTCAAACCCAACCGCCAATACGGCCAACTTCGGCGCTAACTCTCTGCTGGTGGTACATGCCGATGCAGTAGGAACGGATGCGGCCTTAAGCGCTACTAATGGCAAGCTTACGGTGGCTGACACTGCCAAATTGCACATCATAGACGGCAAAGACAAGCAAGTGGTCACGGTGGTGAGTGGCTTTGATGCAACTAATCCTATTACTGGTAATGGTTGGAGCAATGGCGAAACCGATTACGATAATCTCACTAACTTAACCTTAAGTTCTTCTTCATTAACTGTAGATAACATTGTGTGGAATACAACTACAGGCGCTTATGAAGTCACCTTAAAGGTAATCTTTGACCCTGCCATGTATGCCCCCTACATGCAAACGCCTACGGGTGAGTATTTGAATGTCATGACCAGAGATGCTGTTGGTATCGACACTGACAGCCCCTTTGCCGGCAGAAGATTGCTCTCTCGTGCTTTGACAGAAGATGTGTATGGCATGGGGCTTAACAATGCGAAACGCTCTGTTGCCACCATTGAAGGTGCGGCGCAGTTGGGTGCTGTGGGGAATGTGGCTAAGGGTAGCATGAGCGTAGCCCAGTCCATGGGCGATGCCATCATTACTCGCAGCTCCAAGATTGGCTTGCGGAATATGAACGACGGTAAAGGTAGCGGTTCCATGACCATGAATAATGGGCAAGTGACGGCAGAAGTGGGTGCCAATGGCGGCAATATGGCAAATAAATCCGGCTTTGGCGTGTGGCTGACTCCGCTTTATAAGTGGAATATAGGCAATGGCTTTGACGCCGGAAACCTTGGGCACAGCTATGACATGGGTCTTGGCGGTATTGCCCTTGGTGCGGATTATACCAATGCTTTTGCCCATGACGGCGCCATCCGCTTTGGTCTGGCACTCAATGTGGGTGCAGGTTATTCTGACAGCACAGGCGACTTTAACGAAACCAACAATGACTTCAATTTCTGGGGCTTGTCCGCTTATGCCGCCTTGCAAAAGGAAAACTTTGTGGCAACCCTCGACCTTGGCTTTAGCTCCATATACAATGAAGTGACTCAAAGCTTGCCTGCGTCCATGCAAATGGGCAGCCTTAACACAAACATTGACAGCTTTGTGTTCACGGCGGGCTTGAATTTGGAATATACCTTCGTCACTGACTTCATGAATATCACCCCCCATGCGGGTGTGCGCTACATGAGCGTGACCAGCTATGGCTATGACATTGAAAGCAGCGCCGGACGTGTGGCGAGCGTAGATGAGACGACGCAGGACGTGTGGTACTTCCCTGTGGGCGTGACCTTTAGCAAGGATATTGTGAGCGAAAGCGGCTGGGTATTCACGCCAAAACTCGATGTGGGCTTCATTGCCGCCGCTGGTGACTTTGACGCTGTGAGCAAAAGCCGTTTTACAGGCGTGCCCGGAACTTTAGAGCTTGAAATGCAAAACGTCAACGGCTTTGCCTTTAACGGCGGGCTTGGCTTTGAACTTAGTAATAAGGAAACAGGCGTCAGCCTTGGTCTAAACTACAACCTACAAGCTGGCGAAAAAGAGACCAGCCATATGATCTTCGCCAACTTTAGGTATGAATTCTAAGCCAAAAACTTAAAATAACAAAAAATCACCCCCCTTGGCATACACTGAGGGGGGTGTTTTGTCCTTATGCAGTGTCATCAAAAAACAATATGAGACCTCTACGCAATGCACTGCGCACTGCACTGCGCAAAGGCTTTAGATAGAAAAGATGCCTTCTTGTAGCTTGTCCATTTGAAAATATAATGATATAAAAATTAAACGTGGCGATTGCCCTAATGTAGCATTAGAAACAGATGTTTTATTGCGCTTTTCACTGCTATAGCATAAAAATACTGGCATCAATTGCATCGATGCCAATTGTATTTTTATGCTATAGCAGTGAAAAACTTAATTTTGTATAACGCAAGGATTTTTCATTGCAAAGCCAAGTAAGCTAGCTTTGAGGATGTTGCAAAATACAGTTGGTGTCGATGCAATTAACACCAGTATTTTGCAACATCCTCATAAGGTAGCCAATGACCAGCAAGTATTTTTTACTGACTTAAGACAATGCCACATAATAAAAAAGTTGTGTAATCCCCCATGCGGATATTGCCTTAACTCAACATCAAAAACAGATGTTTATTGCAAAGCTGAATACGCTACCTATGGGGATGTTGCAAAATACAGTTGGTGTCGATGCAATTGACACCAGTATTTTGCAATATCCTCATAGATAGCCAATAATACCGAGTATTTTTTGCTGACTTAAGGCAAAAGTCACATTAAAAAAAGTAACACTCTCATAACATTTTTACGAAACAGGCACATATGAGCATACATAAAACCCTTCTTCTAGACTGCGGTAGCGGTGGTAAAGCTTCACAAAGATTGATTTCTGACTGTTTTTTTCGCCATTTTTCCAATGAGATACTGCAACGTATGGACGATGCCGCCCTCTTGCAAATGCAAGGCCCCATTGCCATGAGTACCGATTCCTATACAGTAACACCACTCTTTTTTCCGGGCGGAAGTATCGGCACCCTTGCCATTCATGGCACGGTCAATGATGTTGCTATGTTAGGCGCAAAACCTAAATATCTTTCCTGCGGTTTTATTCTCGAAGAAGGCCTTGACCTTGACCTGCTTGAGCGCATTGTACAAGACATGGCAAAGGCCGCCAAGGAAGCCGATGTCTACATTGTCACTGGTGACACCAAGGTAGTACCCAAGGGAATGTGCGACAAAATATTTATTAATACTACAGGCATAGGTGAAATCATCACCCCGCATCCGCCTTCAGGTCATGGCGCAAAACCTGGCGATGCTATCCTTGTGAGCGGCTGTCTTGGCAATCACGGCCTCACCATTATGGCGCAACGTGAAGGACTGTCTTTTATTTCGGACATAGCCTCCGACTCCGCCCCTCTCAACCATATGGTGCAAAATATCCTTAATGCCGTAGGCAGCACCGAGCATGTACATGTTTTGCGTGACCCCACACGCGGCGGCCTTGCCACTACCCTGAATGAAATCGCAGCACAGTCAAAAGTGGCTATGTTACTTGAAGAAAATGCACTCCCCATTGATGATTCTGTGAAGAGCGGCACTTCCTTCCTTGGCCTTGACCCGCTCTATCTTGCCAATGAAGGCAAGCTCATTTGCATCGTGCCGCAAGAGGAAGCAAAAGCTGTACTCGCAGCCATGCGCACAAGTCCCTATGGGAAAAATGCCACACAAATTGGACACGTTATGGCTCCAGAAGAAGGGCAAAGTCGTGCCGGACAAGTCATGCTTTCTACGGCCATCGGTGGTAAGCGTTTACTTTCCATGCTGGAAGGCGATCAACTTCCACGAATTTGCTAAACGAGGATAATATGCAATCAGATTATACTTTACTCATTGTCACCCCCATGCAGGAAGAAAATGTCATTGTGCACGAAATGCTCACTGAGCTTGGCTATGCACAAGAGTACATAGCCGCCTTGGAAGCAGAGAAAAAACTCTGTATCCATGAGACAGGCATGGGTGCCATTAATACTATGAATTTTATATATAATGTCCCCCATATCTTTGAAAAAAACACTGTAGATGTACTACTTGTGGGCTTTGCAGGTGCCCTTTCTCCAGACATTGCCACAGGCGATTCGTGCCAAGTGGGCAATATTTCACACTTTAGCCATATCCAATGTCAAGAAGCCGGAGATTTTGAAATCATCAGCACCCCTTCGGCATTTTTTTCTGAACATCTACAGCCTCCTAGCGCATCATTAGCCTTACCACACATAGCCCTTTCCCCTACTCCTCTAAAAGACAATAAAAATTACAATCTTATTTCTGTTCCGGGGCTACTACAAGGGGAGACAACAAAAAACTTTCTGTATTCTCAAGGAATTGAGCTAGTAGACATGGAGGCTTTTGCCCTTGCTGCCGCTCTTGCCCATCGCCCTACAAAAAACATTCAGCTAGACATAATCCGTGTAATCACCGACAGCTTACATGAGAAATTTCAATTTGAAAAACTAGAAACGTATAAGGATTATTTGCGGAAAAGCACGCTTATCCATGAATATCTTCAGAAAAAAATGGCAAATTTTGCATAAAGGAAAAAACATGCGCACAGAAATTATAAAAACAGGCAGCTTAGACATAGAACTTCCCGTTGTGCCCCTGAAAGATGCGGGTATCTCCATTATCTTATTTGACAGTTTTAAAGACACACGCTTGCCCCGTATTCTTGCAGAAGAAGCCGTGAAAACTTTTGCAAAGCCAGATATCATAGTCTGCCCCGAAGTAAAAGCCCTGCCCTTAACCATTGAAATGGCACGACTTTGGGATATTGAATACTTTGTACTGCGCAAAACCAAAAAAATCTTTATGACGCAACCTGACAAAGTCAGCTATTACTCCATAACCAGCCAAGGTGAACAAAGCCTGTGGTTTGACAGTGCCGACACCGCCCGCTTCCAAGGGAAAAAAGTTATGCTTTTTGACGATGTTATCTCCACTGGCGGCACACTCAAAGCCTTGCTTGAATTTGCCACCAAGCTCAAACTCGAAGTTTCTAGCATTGCCACCATCTATGTGGAAGGGGACGTGGCACCCATTGCCGCCCTCACTGAACAATATGGCGGCGTGAACTACTTAGGATTTTTGCCTATTCTTCCATTAGAATAAAACAGACCACATACAATAACCGCATGAAAACGCTGACCTTTCATATTAGCAAGGGCTTTGACGGGACTCGTCTCGACAAAGCCCTACAAGCATTTTTCCCAGAACTCTCCATGCGAGACGTAAAGCTTCTGTGGGAAAAATACCATGTCCATGTGCAAGGAAAAAAGATTTCCTCAGGACAAAAAGGGCGAAGTGTATACCTTAATGATTGCGTCACCTTAACACCAAAAACGGCAGACAAAAACACCTCTTCGTCCATGGTTTCCACATCCTCCCTCCCCTCCCCTGAGATTATAAGCACACATGAAGATTGGCTTTTTTTTCATAAACCTCGAGGGTTGCACAGCGCACATGTCACAGGCGGCGCCAGAAGCCTTGAAGACTGGCTAGCAACACAAGAACACATCTATGGGAAACTCTTTCTTTGTAATAGGTTAGACGCTCAAACTTCGGGCATTGTGGTCGCAGCACGCACGCTAGAAGCCCTAAATACGTGGCACGAAATGGAAGATGCCGGACTGTGCCAAAAACGCTATTTGGCTCTAGTTACTCTGCCACATGACACGATAAATAAAATATGCATTACTGCACAATTAGACACAGATAAACGGAAAATCAGCAGGGTATTGGAAACAGAAGCTGAGGCTTTACGTCATAGCTATTTTAACCCCCTGTACGCCCTCTCACAAGCAGAATATGCGGCCTTACGAGCGTTTTTTCCGCTTTTTCCCGAGCAAAGTACAGAGCAACTAGGCCTTATGGGGTGCGTCATCTATAAAGGAGCACGACACCAAATTCGGGCACACGCTGCCCATGCAGGTTTTGCCCTCTTTAACGATGTACGCTATACAAAAAGGCAAGTGCCGGATGACGAATGCTTTCTCTTACATCACGGAAGTCTGCACTTCGATGGGCATAGTATCAACATCAATGCCCCATGGCAAAGTTGTCTTGAACAAAAAACCTTACTCAAGCACTTTTGGCAACAAAAATAACGAAATCTGGGGGAGGGAACTTTTTGAAAAAAGTTCCCTCCCCCCAGAC
>CAYJHS010000004.1:8098-25925 GCA_964369815.1 uncultured Desulfovibrionaceae bacterium | reverse complement strand
CTGGGGGGAAACTTTTTTTCAAAAAAGTTTCCCCCCAGAAAAAATACTCAAAATTATCACATAAATGAGGCTATTATGAATAAAATATATATATTTTTAACGTGTGCTCTATTGTGCTGCACTTCTTTAAGCTTTGCCGCAGAAAAAAAGGAGAGTACATTTCCTGGTGCCAGTGTGGAAGAAAGTATGGTGGGCATACCCGCGGTGCCTTATAAAGTTATTTTAACTCAGCATAATGCCAGAGTTTTTGCGCAAAGTAAGCTGCGCCTTTTGGAGGCGCATGGGCAAAAGGTTTTTGAGTTGCCTTTGCCTAAAGGTGCCAGTGATGTGAAGCTTTCCTTGCCCTTAGTGAACGGTAAAAGTCAGGGCAGTATTCGTGCTTTTAGTTTGGAGCCGGCAAATCCCTTTAAGCCTATGGGCACGTTGGAAAAATTGCGTGTGACTTTTGAATCCAAGGCAGATTCCTTGTCTGGTTCCATTGCTACGCTTATAGCTCAGTATAATGCCATTTATGACCCTATCAGTAAGTTACCACCGCAGGAAGCCAAGGCTTCCATGGAAAAAGTTCTTCCAGATCTTGCCCTTTTACAAACTCGCCTTGAGGCCGCACGGCGAGAGTTGAAGCATGTACAAAGTCGTGTACGCTTGCTAGAGGATAAGACCCCCATGAGTCAAAAAATGGTGGTGGTAGTAGATTCTCCATTGGTACATAAGGCTGTTCTGCATGTCATGTATTCTTATACTTTGAATGATAGCAAGTGGACGCCAAGTTATACTATCAGTGCTAATGCTGCCGATAATAGTATTGACGTGCAACTCATGGGGAAAATAGTGCAAAATAGCGATATGGATTGGAATAATACCCGTATTGAGTTAAGTCTTGCTGCTGGCAATGATCAGGCGCCAGCCCCCTTACGTCCGTGGATTATTTCGGAGCAAAACCCTCAGATGCGTAGTAGATCCAATGCTATGGAAATGGCCATGCCCATGCTTGCAAAAGCTGAAGGTGGTGTTTCTTTGCAAGAAAATACCGCTCTGGCTAACTATGTTATCGAGAAAAAGCTTACTATCCCCGAAGGGGAGACGTTCGTTGCTTTACATGAGCAACGTTTTAATCTGCCTTTAGAGAGAGTGGCACGTCCTTCGGCTTATGGGAGACAGGGGGGGCAGGATGGTCGCGTGTGGCTCAGTGCCAAAGTTGACCTCAAAAATGCTTTTCTTCCGCAAGGGCAAGCTGACTATTTTCTGGATGGCGTGAATGTAGGGCAGGGCGTTTTTACCCCTGAGGGGCAAAGTGCCAATCTCTTTTTTGGGGCGGATACTTTGGTGTCTGTAGATATTGTTAAAAATGTACGCAAAAGTGGGCAGGATGGTATTATTCAAAAAGAACAAACCTGGACATGGAATTGGACGTACACTGTGTATAATCAGCGTAAAATGCCGGTGAAGGTGCGCATTGAAGAACCAGAAATACAGCTTGGTAATGATAAAATGTCTGTGACCTATGTGGACAAGCCCAAGGCACAAAAAGGGGCGGCGCATACTTTGTTTTGGGATATAAATGTACCTGCAAAAGGCTCGCAAAAAGTTGAGCGCAGTGTCACCGTGAAAGCGCCCAAAGATATGAAGGTGTTTTTGGATAGGTAGTACAGCAGCGTATTTGTAAAGCTTTCTGGGGGGGATTTTTGCGAAAAATCCCCCTCAGATTTTTTAAAAGCTGTTTCATATGCATCTCTGGGTGTTAATAAGATTTTTTTACTTTTTTATCCTCAATTTTCTTTTAAAATTTTTCATTTGGAAAATGTGGATACAAAAAATAAATCTTAACGTAACAAAATCATGTTTTCTTTTGGAAAAAAATTTGATATACTGCCAGAAAATACCTTTGGGGATGCGCTATGCTTATACGTCCTACTCATGTGGCTGGAACTTTTTATGACAAGAATGCGTCTACATTAGGCGCCTACATTGACCAGTCCCTTTTGTCTGAGAAAAAACATACAAATACAGCTCCCCACGACGTGCATATGGTGCTCTTGCCACATGCGGGCCATTTTTATTGTGGACATGTCATAGCAAAGACTTTGGCGCAAGTGCGCCTACCACGGCGGCTTGTGATTCTTTGCCCAAATCATACGGGTATTGGCAAAGCTTTGTCAGTGTGGTATCCTTCCGGTCAGAAAGTGCTCGAAGGTGCATGGCAAACGCCCCTTGGCGATGTGCCTATAGATATTCCCTTGGCAGAAGCTCTCTTGCAATCAGTTCAAGATGGTGTGCCATTTGAGGCGAATATCGACGCTCATGCCCGCGAACACTCCATAGAAGTTATCTTGCCTTTCCTACAAAAAAGTGTGTCAAATTTGAGCATTGTCCCCGTTGCTGTGGGTACAAGTGACTTTGGCGTTCTTATGAAAGCAGGATTAGCTCTTGGCGAAATAGTAAAAAAATTACAGGCGCAAGGCGAAGATGTGGGGATTATTGTGAGCTCGGATATGCATCATTTTTCTGAGCATGAAATAACCTTGGCATTGGATAAGCTGGCTTTGGAAGCGTTAGTGGAATTTGACCCCAAAAAATTGTATCAAGTAGTGCAAGATAATAAGATTTCCATGTGTGGCGTATATCCAGCCATTATTGCCTTATATGCGTGTAAAGTTTTAGGTGGACAGTGTTGCAAACTGGTAAATCATACAACTTCTTATGAAAAAGGAGGTGACGCTTCAAAGGTTGTAGTGTATGCAGGTCTTTTTGTGCAAAAAAGAACTTGCCATAACACATAAAAGGGTGCATAGTTACAACAAGTAACGTATGCATCTTTACATGAAGGTTCATACATATCAAAACGCTTGGAGGAGTTATGTCTCAAACGAATGCCGATGTCGTCATCGACAGAGGGGAATCATCTTGGTCTGATTTATGGAAAAAAGAAGATTACTGGGCCATTTGGTTAGGTCTGATTTTTGTTTTTCTTGGCTTGTACTTGTATGTATTTAGCTATCCAGAGGCTGATAAAGCTAAATCCATGGCTATAATAAAAGAATCCAATGCCAAAATGGCTGCGGAGATGGAAAAGGCTAAATTCAAAACTATTGAATGGTATGAAGCTCAATCTAAGAAAAAAGTAAAGTTTAAAGCTCCTGCCATTGGTGCTGAAATTAAAAACATCATGAAAGGGCCTGCTCGTTGGTCCAACAATCCCATGGAAGCTTTTGTGCTTGACCAAGCCGGTGCTGACGCTCGTAATGCTAAAGCAAAGCCTGCTGCCGAAAAAGCCAAAGCTGCCACTGCAGAAGCTAAAGCCGCTGCTGTGCTTGCACAACAGGCTGCTGCCAACGCTGACTTTAAGGACGAAGCCCTAAATAAAGAAGCTGATGCAAAAATTACTTCTTGGCGTGATGCTGTGCGTGCCGAAGGCAAAGCCGTAGCAAAAACCAAGGTAAAGCCCTTTAATATTTTGCCCACTTTGCCAATTATGCTTATCGCTCTTGCGGTTATTTTCAGCATAGGCATTGCTGCTATGGGTCAAAGCGTACCTAAATTTATTGTAGGCTTTGTAGGGTTATTCCTGTTCACCGTTTTTGCCTTGATGATGGGTGGACAAATGGACATGCGTTATTGGGGCATTGGCACAGAAGCTTGGGCCATTATCCTTGGTATGCTTATAGCAAATACTGTGGGAACGCCTAATTGGATAAAACCTGCTCTGCAAGTGGAATATTACATCAAGACAGGTCTCGTGCTTCTTGGTGCTGAAATTTTGATGGACAAAATCGTTGCCATTGGTATTCCCGGTCTTTTCGTAGCTTGGGTAGTAACTCCTATCGTTCTTATTACGACCTTTATTTTCGGTCAAAAAGTGCTGAAAATGCCTTCCAAAACCTTGAACATCACCATTTCTGCTGACATGTCTGTGTGCGGTACTTCTGCTGCTATTGCAACAGCCGCTGCGTGTCGCGCGAAGAAAGAAGAACTTACCCTTGCTGTAGGTATCTCCTTGCTCTTCACCGCTATTATGATGGTGTTAATGCCTCTTGCCATTAAGCAACTTGGCTTACCAGCCGTACTTGGTGGTGCTTGGATTGGTGGTACCATTGACGCTACAGGCGCCGTGGCCGCTGCCGGTGCATTCCTTGGCGAAAAGGCTATGTATGTAGCTGCTACCATTAAAATGATTCAGAACGTGCTCATCGGCGTAACTGCCTTTGGTGTGGCATTGTACTGGGTTACTAAGGTAGACCGCGTAGAAGGCTCCACCGTAGGTCTTATGGAAATCTGGCACCGTTTCCCCAAATTCGTTTTGGGCTTCCTTGCCGCTTCTGTAATCTGCTCTTACATTTCCGGTGGCTTAGGCACAGATATGAGCCAAGGCTTACTCACTGCCGGTACCATTAAGAGTTTGACCTCTCCATTACGTGGTTGGTGCTTTAACCTTTCTTTTGCAGCTATTGGTCTTGCCACTAACTTCCGTGAGCTTGCCCACTACTTCAAGGGCGGAAAGCCAGCTATCTTGTATGTTTGCGGTCAGAGCTTCAACCTTGCTCTTACCCTAACCATGGCCTATATTATGTTCTACCTTGTATTCCCAGAAATCACTGCTAGAATCTAATTTAGGAACATAAACACTCTTTGGGGGAAGAACTTTTGCAAAAGCAAAGGGGCTTCCCCCTTATTTTAAGGGAGTGTAGCCATTAACTTCAACGAACAAGCATGCCCTTTGACTTTGTGGCTGTCATCTATGGGGGTATTGCAAAATGTAATCCTTGTAGGATACATCAAGCCAGTAGAACGGAAATAAGCATAATCTAAATGCATAAATTTGAAAGTTATGGAATATACCAGCTTTTTTGAACAATTTTCCTTGCTGTTCAAAAGCTATTCTTGTAAATTGATTTTTGTAAATTTTATGTAGAACACACAGGATTATTATGGAAAACGCCCCGCAAAAAAGCTTTCGCAAAGGTCTATTACAACTGATTGCCATTTCTTTTGGCATCTGGTTTCTTATTTGGCAAGTAACGCCGATACTTGTGCGCAACTTCCCTGCTCTGGCGCACTATGGGAAAGTGGCTAAAGATAATGATATTATGCCGGGTGTTCTCTATTATAATGACGTGCCCATTACTGTGGATGCAGAAATTCATACTCGTAATGCGGTGCGCTTTTCAAATACTCCTGTACCGAGCAAAGAAAAAGACGAAGAATAGATTTGCTTCTTAAGGGTTTGGTGTAGTAGTTAAATTGCTACAAGTTCCATCTTGCCCCATGCGCCGATGGCCGCATCACATTGCACAAAAATTCCTTCAATATTAGGGATTTTTTGTCCAAATTCCAGTACCATATGTACATCTTTTGCTGTGCGTAATCTATTGCCAAGGGCAGTGGCTAGTGCATCTGCCACTGATGCGTCCTTGGCGCGCACTACTGCGAGCTCTCCTTGTCCAAGACTCAAAGAGTGTCCAATGGTGGCAGAAGATGCACACAGCGCAACGGGAAAATCCTCTGCTTGTAATGCAAGGCCAATACTCACCCCGCTTTGTGGATCCGCCAGCAAGCCTACTACCCGCTCTTTACGGGAGTACATGTAAATGTCACCGCCATTTTCTACAATAAGCTCAGGGCTTTCGTTTGCATGAGTTTCGGCAAGCATTTGTGCAACTGTACCGGCAACAGCGGCAAAAGGGCCAACTCCAGCGAACTGTGCTCCTTGATACATGCGTTGCACAATTTCCGGTGCGTTGTCAGGAATGGGTAAGGGTTCAAGGGAGGTGCGAAACTCAGGGTAAAGTTGCATCCAAGAGCTGATGTCCGCACGCAACTGTCCTAAGGTTTTGAGCATAGGAGTGGCAAGATTGTGCGTGGCAATAATTTGCAGGTCACTTTCAGCAAGCACTACTTGAAAGGTGACCTCGTGTTCTCTTGGAGTACATTTTTGTCGGTATTGCCTTTGCCACGTGCTATGTATTTTTTTGTGTGTTTCCATGTTTTGTCTCCAAAGTCGCTATTGCACCAAGGCCATATTTGCGGTAAAAGAAAGAATACTTTTTTTGAAGGAAAATATATGCAAAAACAATTTTTACGTTTTCTTGATCTTGGGCAAAACACCTTTTGGCAACTCATCCAAGAAGTAAGAGAAGTTGACGTTGCACAGCGTGCCCAGTGGCAAAAGCGTTTACAACAAACCTCCATACACCTTTGGCATAGTGATAAAAATCCACGCGAATTGCCAGTTTTTTTGCAATATCTACAAAATATTACCCCTACCGTTACTTTACACGACTGTTCTAACATGCCCCCCAGTGAGCTTGAGCAAATTACACAAGGACATGATGAGAAAGCCTTGCACATCGCCTGCGGCTTTAGCGAAAGCGATGCTTTTGTCTTGGCGCAAAACACTGTTACCAACACGCAAACTGGGCAAACTGCACCAGTGGCATGGTTTAATGGGGTGAACGAGTGTGCTACGCCGTGGCAAGCTATGGCTGAGATTGCCTTCCTTTTAGACTACTGTCAAAGCATTTCCCAGCCCATAGACTCTTGCCGTATTTGTTGGCTTGGTGGGGTCAGCCCTTTAGCGCAGTCGCTCATGACAGCTTGTATTTATGCCCCCTTTGAGCTTTTTATGGGCATTCCTCCTTGGAAAGATCCGGAATATGCTAGCACTGACCTTGCGCTCAAGGGCGGTGCCAAGATTTTTATGACTCGTGAGCCACGCCTAGCCCTAGACGAAGCGCATATTATCTATATGGATAAACATCTGGAAGAACTTGCGGAAAACTTCGCTGCACACGGTGCAAAAGTACAACAGTTTACGCCTATTACTGGTGCATACGATGATTTTGTGTGGCCAAAAGGGCTGCAACTGAGCGAAAAAGAACTTGCTTATGCCCAGAAGGATGCACCTGTGGTGAGTACCGATGTGCAGATATATTGTAGTAATGTGAATAGTGACTTACAAGAAAAAAGAAAAGCTTTTTATGCAGATATGCTTCTTGCTACCTTGTGCTATGTGCTTGCGGAGGAGTAATGGCAAAGCGTATCGGCTATATCGAACGCTTAAGCATTTCAGCGCTTTATGAAACAGGCGATGGGGTGCTTTTTTATAATCACATCCCAAAGTGTGGTGGTTTGAGCCTTGCCAGCATGTTGCGTAGGCTTTTTCCCCATGCTTGTGATGTGCATCAAAACATTTTTGACCCACGTTTTACACCGCTTAACTGCCAGCTGTATCATGGGCATGGGGTGAGCGGTGTAGAGCATTGGTTAGCTTCTGAAAAGTCTTATTATTACATAACCTTTTTGCGTCATCCTTGGTCATTGGCGCAGTCTCTTCTCCGTTTTTTTTCTTGGCTTTTGCCCTTAGATGCCTATTATACCAAGGCGCCTGAGCAATTATTACTTTTGCAGCAACCCAATATTTTAATAGAATATTTAGGCAACGGTGATGCCATCTTGGCTGAAGAAAATCTTTTGCAAAACTATGCTTTTTTTGGCTTGCAAGAGCAATTTACAGCTTCCATCCAATTGCTTGGTGAAATATTACCTCCCATACAAGATATGGCGGTAGTGGCTAGAAATGTTTCTCGTAAAGAGCAGTGGAGTATACCAGAGGATGTCAAAAGCGCTTTTTTTGAAAAAAATGCTGCGGACATAGCTCTTTATGAAAAGGCACAAGAGGAGTTTTTACGTCGTGTTGCCAATTATTCTGCACAGAAAAATACGGAAAATACCACAAACACACAAGCTCCTTTACCAAACGCTCTGGTTTCTCATCATGAGGCTGACCATATGCAAACGGTGCTTAACCTCAAGGAAAGTATCGCCCTAAATGAAGATTTACCGGGCATGGATGTGCCTGATGCACGCTTTGAAAATTGGCTCTTTATTTTGCTGCATTCCATGCAAAGCAATGAAGATTATATATTATATTTACAGTGGCTTATGCAACGCATTTCTCGAAGGGTGTCATGTTTATACTTTGCATATCATGTGGCTGTAAAGGGACAGTTGCCGCAACTTGCGCAGCTCGCCCAGCTTTTATTTACTCTGTGTCAAGAACGAGATAAGCACAATAAATGCCGCATACTTGTGGATTGCCGCCAGCATATTGTCGAGCTGTGTGTATCGCACAAACTTTTTTCCCCTACGCATTCCTTTATGCACACCTTGTTAAACTGGCAACAAACTTTGCTCAAAAATTCACAAATATAATTTTTTCAGCTACATAGCGCGCGATGCTTTTTTGGTGTAATTACAAATAATTACAAAGCGGTGTTTTTGATAAAAAATCTTTATTTTTTGAACGAAATTGTGTATTGTACACCATATGGCAATGGAAAGGTCTCATATTTTCAATTCTCACGGATTTACATTAGAGGAGTGTATATGGAAGCATTTACCAAATTTATTACGGATATCTTAAACCCCATCAATGGTATTGTATGGGGTCCCGTCATGCTCATACTTTTGTTGGGTACCGGTCTTTTTCTTACATTTGCCTTACGTTTTATTACTTTTATGCGTATTCCACAGGGTTTCAAAAAGCTGTGGACACACAGAAAGGGCGACGACAATGCCGATGGCGAGCTTTCTCCCTTTAATGCCTTGATGACAGCCCTTTCTGCTACGGTGGGAACGGGGAATATTGCTGGTGTTGCTGCTGCACTTTTTGCGGGCGGCCCCGGAGCACTTTTTTGGATGTGGTGCACTGCCATGGTGGGTATGGCAACCAAGTTTAGCGAAGTCTTGCTTGCGGTGCGTTTTCGCGAAGTGACCCCTGACGGCAACGTTGTGGGTGGTCCCATGTATTACATCAAAAATGGCCTTGGCAAAAACTGGGCATGGATGGGCACAGCCTTTGCTGTATTTGGTGCTGTGGCTGGCTTTGGTATTGGTAATATGACTCAAACCAACTCCATTGCCGGTGCTGTTGAAGCTACTTTTGGTCTTGCTCCTTGGGTAACTGCTATTTTCCTTACAATTTTTGTGGGTGCGGTGCTTTTAGGTGGTGTAAAGCGTATTGGTGCTGTGGCCGGTAAGGTTGTTCCTTTCATGGCTGTTTTTTACATTGCCGCTTCTTTGTTGGTTATTATCGTAAAGTTTGACCAAATTCCGCATATTTTTTCCATGATTATTGAGCAGGCTTTTACGCCTTCCGCTGCTTTTGGTGCATCTATTTGGATGACCATTCGCTTTGGTGTGGCACGTGGTGTTTTCTCTAACGAAGCCGGTCTTGGCTCTGCTCCTATCGCTCACGCCACCGCCACCACAAAAGAGCCTGTAAACCAAGCTCTTATTGGTATGCTTGGTACTTTTATTGATACTATTATTATCTGTTCCATGACTGGCTTTGCCATCTTGGCTTCTGGTCTTTTGGACAATGGCCCAGGCACTGTTAACGGTGCTGCTTTGACAACTCTTGCCTTTAACACCGTGCTTGACGGGTTTTTACCTGCTGGCTCTGGTGGTTTTATTGTGACAGTAGCGTTGTCCTTGTTTGCCTTTACCACTATCCTTGGCTGGTGCGTATATAGTGAACGTTGCGTTATTTATCTTTTTGGTGATAAAGGCTTGAAGCCATTCCGTATCCTCTTTACAATCGTGGTGCCTGTTGGTGCCATGGCTAAGCTTGAGCTTGTATGGCTTTTGTCGGATACATTTAATGCTTGCATGGCTATTCCAAACCTTATTGCCTTGCTTATGCTCAGCCCTATAGTTCTTTCTACAGTTAAGGAATTTAAGGAAAGAGAAGCAGCCAACGTTATGAAATAGTTTTTTTCGTGTGATATCTTAAGGGAGAAGAGTGTTCTTCTCCCTTTTTTTTTATACTTAGTATCATGTTGACAGCATACAAAGTTTATGAAACACTGAAAAAAGCCTGGTAATACTGTATATATAGAGCTTTTAATAAATGTGGCTTTTCTAGGTGTATTGTGTACTCACTCCTTGTTTTTTCTTCTTTATGGACACGTATAAGGACGCAATCATGCAAATGTATGTAGCGCACAGCTATGAAATTGATGACCCTGAGCAAGCGGTTAAGGATATTTTGCAATCTTTACCCGAGGGGATTTTGTCAAAAGCCAAGAAAAATCATGCTGTTGGTATTCTGACCACCCATGCTGACGCCGTGAGTTCCGGCGTTGTGGCGGCGGTGTGTGCATCTATGCCCTTTGATGTTATAGGGATGACAAGTCTTGCTTCTTGTGGTGATGGTGAAGTGGCATTTGATATCCTCACCTTTGTTTTGCTCATGGATGATACAATCCGCTTTGCTACGGCTTTGACTGAACCTTTAGTTGATGAGCATAAAAGTGAACATCCCTTTTGTAAATCCATTGGTAAAGCGTACAGAAACATTGAATCAGACCTTGGCTTGCAGCAAGAAAAGCCAGATTTGACCATAGTGTGTGCGCCTTTTTTGCCACATCTTAATGGGCAGAGTATTACTGATTGTGTGAGCAAAGCTGTTGGACATACACCAGTTTTTGGAGGGCTTGCCAGTGATCACACGGCAGAGTCCAGCGATACTTATGTAATTTATAATGGTACTTGTGTGCGTCAACGTCTTGCCATGTTATGCATGGTGGGAGCTGTGAAGGTAAAGTTCTCTTTTGCTTCTTTACTTGCTAATAATATTCAAAACAAAGAAAGTATTATTACTTCCTCCCAAGGCACTTTAGTGGAAAGCATTAATCAAAAAGAGGTGGTAAACTATTGTACTTCTCTTGGATTATCTCGTGAGGCTTGGAAAAGCAGTAGTGCCCTTATACCTTTTTTAGTTGACTATAAAGACGGTACACAGCCCCTTGCCAGAGAATTTTTAGGCTTTACCGAAGATGATTATGCCCAATTTGGTGGAGAAATGCCAGCTGGTGCTTCCATATATCTTGGTTTACAAACCCAAGAAGGCATTTTAAGTACGGCACAGAGCATATTGGACTCTGTGGTGCAAGAAAAAGAAAACCTTGCTGGGGTGATGATTATGGGATGTGCGGGGCGTTCTGTTTTTTTGGGGGCAAGCCCTTTGGCTGAAGGAGAAAAGACCTTGGCTGAATTAAATGATATGCTTCCATACCATCACGTATATGCACGGGGAGAAATATGTCCTACGCAGCTTTCCGATGGCTCATTACAAAATAGATTTCATAACTTTACCGTTGCCATGTGCATGTTTGAAAAAAATAAATAGAGAAAATTTAAGCATTATGAATAGTGAAATTAATAAGCTTCAAAAGGAAGTTAAACGCCTTATACGCAAAAATGCATCTCTTGAAAGTATGCTTGAGCGAGCTAAACTTGCTGCGGCAGCTAGCCTTAATGTGACGGAAACCCTCCTTAAAGAGAGAGAAAAGCAAGATACATATCTGCAACTTCTACTCGCCTATGCTAACGAAATTTTTCTTGTTTTTGATAAAGATGCCAAGCTTGTGTATGGCACACACAAAATTTTGGAATATGTAAATATGGCTCATGTTGCTCTTTTGGAGGGACGTGAGTCTACAGAAATATTTGATCTTTTTTTAGGTAAAGATGGCGCTGCTGACGTGAATGAGCTTTTTTTGCAATGCTTGCAAAAAGGTGTGTCCATCAACCTGAAAAAAAGTATAGTGCATAAAGACACAACGGTGCACTTTGTTGTAAATTTTGTACCTTTACGTAGTAATAATGACGAACCAATGGGGGCTGTGGCTACCTTTGTGGATATGTCGGAGCTGATTAAAGCCAAGGATGAAGCAGAAAGAGCAAGCTTTGCAAAATCAAATTTTTTGGCCAATATGAGCCATGAAATTCGCACACCTCTCAATGCTATTATTGGCATGACTAGCATTGGCAATGACGCTACCTCATTAGAAAGAAAGGATTATTGCTTTAATCGCATTGGCGAAGCTTCTACGCATTTGCTTGGGGTTATTAATGATATTTTGGATATGTCCAAAATTGAAGCTAACAAATTTGAGCTTTCTTTGACTGAGTTTAATCTTGAAAAAATGCTCATGCGGGTAGTAAATGTGGTAAACTTCACCGTAGAGAGTAAGAGGCAAAATTTCATTGTAGCCATTGGTAATATAGTGCCATGGAAAATCATTTCTGATGAGCAGCGTCTAGCTCAAGTTATCACCAACTTTCTTTCTAATGCCGTGAAATTTACGCCGGAAAATGGTATTATTACTCTTTCTGCGGGTTGCGATAACGTATCTGACCAATTGTGTAAAGTGCATGTTTCTGTGTCTGATACGGGCATTGGTATGGATGAAGAGCAGCAGTCCCGCATGTTTCAGCCTTTTAGTCAGGCTGACAGCAGCATTACCCGTAAATATGGCGGTACAGGGCTTGGCCTTGTTATTTCTAAGCGCATTGTAGAGATGCTTGGCGGTGACATTACTTTAGAGTCAGAAGTGGACAAAGGTACCACCTTTTCTTTTTCTATTCCGGCGCAAAAAGGCAAGCCCATTAGCGGCGAAATCTTACAAACTAAGGCCGCACACTTACGTGTTTTGGTTATTGATGGCGTGGACGCTACTCGTAACTCATTACAAAATATGGTGAAAAGTCTTGGGGTGCAATGCGATGCGGCATCCACAGGTGAGGAAGTACTTTCCTTGGTGGCTCGTCAGCAGCATTCTCCTTACCATGTGTTTTTTATGGATAATAATTTACCAGATACTTCTGCGTGTAATTTGCTTAATGAGGTTTCTACTGTTGTATCCATGCGATCAGTAGTAGGGCTTGTGTCTTCTCAAGCAAGAAATACTCTTACGCCTGAGCAGACCCAGCAGTTATCTGCCATACTTGTGAAGCCCGTATTTCCTTCTAATTTGGTGGATTGCTTTAATAATTGTCTTGGTTCCATAAAAAATATTGAAGTTACAAAGTTAAGCCCCAAGATGGACTATACCAATCGCTTTAAGGGCTTCAAGATGTTGCTTGTGGAAGATGTGGAAATTAATAGAGAAATTGCCATTACCATTTTGCAATTTACAGGAATTGAGATTGACTATGCCGAAGATGGCGTTATTGCATGTGAAAAAATGGAAAATAATGGCGAAGATTATGACCTTGTGCTTATGGACATTCATATGCCCCGCAGAGATGGCTACGAAGCTACTCGGTATATTCGGGCTTTTGACAATGAACATGCCAGAAAAGTTCCCATCATTGCCCTAACCGCTAATGTTTTTAAGGAAGATGTGGAAAAGTGCATAGCCGCCGGTCTTAACGACCATTTGGGTAAGCCGCTTAATGTGGATGAGCTGCTGGAAATGTTAGATAAGCACCTTTTGCAAAGGTCTTAACAAGCGAACTCAAGCAAAAGGAACTTGTACCTTAAGCTTTTGACCGTAAGGTAATTTCTTACTGGCAATGTGTGCACTACCAGTAAGAAATTTAATGGCATCATGCAGTGGAAATCTATACTGCACTGTAGAGTAAATAGAAATTTTTCTTAACGTATTAATCGCCTTCTTCCATGGTTACAATTCTGAAGTGAAAGTCCATATCTTCATCTTTATAAGCGTCATACTGTAACGTAGCAGTTATATTATTCTCTTTATCAAATGGCAGCACGGTAGGTTTTACTTTGCAAATATCTTCAGGCGAGTGAACATACTCTGAAGCGCTAATAATTATTTCATCTCCCACTTGGCAGTGACGTGCGGCAGCACCGTTAAGGATGCAACAGTTGGATCCTTTATGTCCAAAAATGACATAGGTTGAAATGCGTGACCCATTGGATTTATTCCATATATCAACAAATTCTAGCGGGTATATTCCTGCTTTTTTGCAATGCTCAGGGTCAAGAGTAATGGAGCCTTGGTAATGTAATGAACTGTCAGTAACATGTATTCCATGGAGCTTGGCACGAATAATTTTAATCATATGTGTTCCTAATTATAACTTTTCTATGTTTGTATGGCGTAAGAGATGCTTTATGCTTAGTGTTGCATAAGGCTTTTAGTATTTGTCAAAAATGGAGCCTTTGCCGGCAAAAAAGAGCTTTTCATAGAGACGTGCTGCCGAAGCGTCGGTCATGCTAGCAATATAGTCGCAGAGGATGCGCATTTGTGCTGTCTTACTTTCTTGCGCTTCAAACACTTTCTTCACATTGAGCGGCAACAATTTTTCAGGGTTAGCCTTGAAGACATCAAAGAGCTCTGTGACAATTTTTCTTCCTCTAAACTCAAAGGTTTGAATGTTTGAAGAAGAGATAATCAAATCAAATACCAAGTCGCCCATGAGCTTTTGTAAGCCTTTAGCATTGTCATCAAAATGTGCTTCATAGGTAATGAGGGGGCAGTCACTGTCGATGCCACTTTTTCTAATGGCAGTATGGGTTATGAGATAGTGAACCATACCACCGATGCGTTCTTTGCGCCTGTATTCTGAGGGGCTAAAAATGTCATCGGCCACCTGTGCTGAACTCAAAGCGCAATTTTTAAATATTTCTTCCTTATCCGTGCCAATATATTCTTCCCACATGTCACGAGTGAGCATGCCCATGGCGATGGAGTCTTCTAGGTCGTGCAGACCATAGGAAATATCATCACAAATGTCCATGATGGAAGCATCAAGGGATTTGTGTAATGTTTTGCTGTGCTTAGCAGGTGTGCAAGTGCTGTTGTCCTCAATGGCACTAAAAGCAGCTCGCGCTGCACCAAGGGGCGCGAGTAGCCAGTCTATCACCGCACTTTCAGTGTCGTGATAGCACTTGGGTGGCAGTTGCTCCTTGGCATGAAAAAGCCAGCGAGGATGGGTGTCATGTCTGCCATAGGCCTTTTCATTGACGAGGGTTGAATACGCTGCAGGATATTTCAATATTCCAAAAAGCAAACGGCGAGTAGGGTTTAAACCGTGTTTTTCAGTATATTGCTCCAAAGAAGAGAGAATGCGTAAGGTCTGACCATTGCCCTCAAAACCGCCATAGTCTCGCATGCAAAAATTCAGCGCTGTTTCTCCGCCATGCCCATAAGGAGGGTGTCCAAGGTCATGGGCAAGGCAAATAGCTGCCAAAAGACGTTCGTTGGGCAGTGCTTCAGCTATGGGGCTGTCTTTGTATTTTTCTAGTAAAAACCGTAAAATTCCGTAGCTAACTTGTGATACTTCAAGGGAATGCGTTAAGCGTGTGCGGTAAAAATCGCTTTGCCCAAGGTCTATAACTTGTGTTTTTGATTGCAGTCGCCGAAAGGCCGCAGAGTGAATAATGCGTGCATAATCACGATCCCAAGGGCTGCGGACGTCATCTTTACGGGGTACTGGAGCAAGCCTACGTTCACTCCACGGGCTTAGCCAATGAGAATTTTTTTGCATAATTACCTCGTTGATTCCGTAATTGATATAAAATTTTTGGGGAAAAGTTTTGTGGACGAAAGCTTTTTCTAAAAAAATCTTAAATCGGAATCAACCCTCTTGCAGGTTATTTTTGCTCTTTGTGCTGTACTTGTCAAGAATGGGGTAAAGATGTGACAAAATATTTCATATAATTCTTGACAGGGTAGAGTGTATTCTGTATACAAATTTCACAAAACAATGAAAGGAAAAACAATGTACTCATCTTGGCGACTGTATACCTTCCGCTGTAGCGACTATGTACCAAGGACACGAAGATAGTGTGTTGTTTTATGCTGTATGAACACAACTTAAGCCGTTTCTGAAGGGAGCGGCTTTTTTTTGGAGGAAAAATGATTGATGTAAACATGGGACTGGATGGTAATTTTGGTGTATATGGTGGGCAGTTTGTGCCAGAAAATCTTAAAGCGGCCTTGGATGAAGTGGGTGCGGCTTTTGTAAAGTATAAAGATGATCCAAATTTTTTGGCTGAGCGGCAGTATTATATGCAGCATTATCAGGGGCGTGAAACTCCTGTGTTCCATTGTGCGCATCTAAGTGCGCATTGTGCGGTAAAACAAGGCAAGAGTGCCGGTGCGCAAATTTGGTTAAAAAGGGAAGACCTTAATCACCTTGGAGCGCATAAGGTGAATAATACAGTCGGACAAATATTGCTTGCCAAGCGTATGGGAAAAAAACGCATTATCGCCGAAACCGGTGCCGGTCAGCATGGTGTAGCCACAGCGGCGACAGCAGCGCTCATGGGTATGGAATGCGTCATTTATATGGGAAAAAAAGATATCGAGCGCCAAAAATTGAACGTATTTCGCATGGAAATGATGGGCGCTAAGGTAGTTGCGGCAACCAAGGGGTATCAAGGCCTCAAAGACGCTGTGGACATGGCAATTGGCGACCTTATTGAAAATCTTGATACTACTTTCTATCTCTTGGGGTCTGCCGTAGGGCCACATCCTTACCCAGCCATGGTGGGTTACTTCCAGTCCATCGTCAGCTTAGAATCTCGCCGTCAAATGCAAGAAAGCACCGGTAAACTGCCTACGGCTGTAGTGGCCTGCGTGGGCGGCGGCTCCAATGCGGTGGGGGCTTTTACACACTATCTCAACGATGAAAATGTGCGCCTTGTGGCGGCAGAACCAGGAGGAAAAGGCTTGAACTATGGGCAGCATGCGGCGTCCTTAAGCCTTGGCAAGCCTGCAGTGGTGCATGGGTATAAAGCCTATGTGCTCAGTGATGAACAAGGCGAGCCTGCCGAAGTGCATTCGGTGTCCGCCGGTCTTGACTACCCCGGCGTCAGCCCATTTTTATCTTATTTAAAGGACGAAGGACGCATTGACTGCCAAGTGGTGAGTGATAAAGAAGCTCTTGATGCCTTCTTCCTTCTTTCTCGTACAGAGGGCATTTTACCAGCACTTGAATCAGCCCATGCTGTGGCCTGCGCCATGCGGCTTGCGGCTACTATGGGGGAAGGCGACACTATCTTGGTTAACCTGTCTGGACGTGGTGACAAAGACGTGGCGCAAGTGGAAGAAATGGTGGCACGGGGTGAATATACTTTTAGTGAATAGACGCTAATCTACTTTTTTTCGGGCAAGGATTGCAAAGCATTGTTGCTATGGTTCTTGCCCGAATGCATTTTTAAAGCAATACATTTGTATGGGTATAAAAATATTACATAATTTTTAATGCTGTATTTTCGTTTCTGTTCTTGCTACACTTCGCCACTTGAAAAATAAAAGGTTTTTTATGGATACACACAGCCCCATTGCTATTATTGGTGGCGGCCTTGCCGGAACAGAGTGTGCCTTAGTGCTGGCACATCATGGCATTGCCTCTACACTTTTTGAACAAAAACCGGAGCAAATGTCACCGGCGCACCAACTGCCGCAGTTGGCAGAGTTGGTTTGCTCCAACTCCTTACGCTCCAACGAATTGGCCTCTGGCATTGGCCTGCTTAAGCAAGAATTGCGGGAACTACAAAGCCCCTTTATGCGCCATGCCGATACCAGTGCTGTGCCGGCGGGTAAGGCTCTCGCCGTAGATAGGGAAGTCTTTGCGCAAAATATTACTATCGAAGTGTATAATAATGCACTCATTACCGTAAAACATACGCAAATTCAAAGCCTTGATGATAGTGTTTTGGACGGTTTTGCACATATTGTTCTTGCCGCAGGCCCCCTCATGTCTGACAATCTTGCTAAGTCTTTGCAAGACGCTACGGCAAATATAACCGATGGCAAGGCACAGCTGTATTTTTATGACGCCATTGCCCCTATTGTCAGTGCTGAATCTCTCAATAGAGAGATTATTTTTCGAGCATCACGCTATCAAGAACCGGAAGAAGCCGCAGAAAGTGGTGAATACCTGAACTGCCCTATGGAAAAAGATGAATATATGGCTTTTTACGAAGCGCTGCTCACGGCAGAAAGGGTGCAAGCCAAGGACTTTGAAAAAGAAATCCACTTTGAAGGTTGCATGCCTGTAGAAG
>CAYJHS010000004.1:0-8088 GCA_964369815.1 uncultured Desulfovibrionaceae bacterium | reverse complement strand
CCTATGAGGTTATGCAATTGCGCACAGAAAATTTGAATGAATCCATGTATAATCTTGTGGGTTGTCAAACAAAGCTGACCTATAAGGCGCAAAAAGAAGTTTTTCGCCTCATCCCCGGCCTTGAGCAAGCAGAATTTGTGCGCTTTGGCTCCATGCATCGCAATACTTATGTTAATGCCCCCAAGGTGCTTACGCCAGACCTGTGTTTGAAGGGCTGTGCCCCTACTAGAAAAATACGCCTTGCTGGACAGATTACCGGCGTGGAAGGTTATGTGGAGTCAGCGGCATGTGGACATTTTGCGGCTTTATTTATTATTGCAGAATTACAAGGCAAAACCTTTACAGCTCCGCCTGTAGAAAGTGCTTCTGGGGCATTGCTCATGCACCTGCAAACATCGGCTAAAAAGTTTCAACCCTCTAATGCTCATTTTGGCCTCATGCCGGAACTAGGCGTGCGTGCCAAGAAAAAAGAACGCAAATCCTTGTACAGCCAACGAGCACGAGAAGCCTTTGCCTCTTGGCAAGGATTAGTAGGAATCTAGTTTTTTTAAGGGGGGGAGGGAACATTTTTTGGTTTTAGCAAAAGTTTTCCTTCTTCCCCTTAAACTCCCCCCTCTCCCTTTCAAATGCGTTTATTGTTAACATGCTGCTTTTTTTGGGCACAAGAATTTTTGTAGCATTAAAAAATTGACGAAAAAATCTTCATATTGTATACAGAAAGTAACTGTACTTACGAGGAGTATAATTATGACAACAAAAAATACACTGCAACTTGTGGCTATTGTAGAAGCCAAAGAAGGTATGCGTGACCTTGTGCGTAATGCCTGCCTTGAGCTCATTGCGCCGACTCGTGCAGAAAAGGGTTGCCAGCAATATATTTTTCACGAAGATGTGGAAAATAAAAATGTTTTTATATTTTATGAAGTGTGGGAGAGCCAAGCAGATCTGCAAAAGCATATGCAAAGTGAGCACTTCAAAAATCATGGTGTAAAAACTCAAGATGCCATTGTTAAAGTACAAGTTCATCAATTAAACCTGTGTGAAGTATAGGAGGAAAACATGGAAAATGTAAAAGCTATCGAGGCCATTAAGGAACGCAGAAGCGTGCGCAAGTTCAAAGACGAAATCGTGAGTAAAGCAGTTATGGATAAAATCATGGACGCTACTCGCTATGCACCTTCTTGGGGCAATTATCAAGTTGCACGTTACTCTTTGATTACCAGTCAAGAAGTCATTGGTAAGATGATTACTCAAGGAATGTTGGATTTTGCTTATAATATCGGAATTTTAAAAGAAGCTAAGAACGTTGCCATTGTGAGCGTTGTGACCGGTAAGAGCGGAAAGCTTGACCTTGAAAAGGCTGAATTTACAACGAGTAAAGCTGGTGTATGGGAAGTATTTGATGCCGGTATTTCTTGCCAAACCTTCTGCGTAGCCGCTCATGCTTATGGTGTGGGATCTGTGATTATGGGCGTTATTGACGATAAAGAACTTGCAAGAGTGGCGAACCTTCCCGAAGGTGAAACTGTTGCCGCTGTGATTGTGTATGGTTATCCTGATGAGGATCCTAAAGCACCACCTCGTAAGGCTGTTGAAGAAATCACTCGTTACCTATAATAATCTTAAAAAAAGACCTCTGTGCACTACTGTACAGAGGTCTTTTTTTTGGCAGATATGCCTAATATGAGCTTGCGTCAAAGCTCCATGAAACCTTGCATAATGAAGTATGCAGAGGTTTCAATATAATTATATTGCGGCAAGATATACCTTAAAAAAACAAATATTGTCACATTGAAAGTTTTTTGAAGGGGGTTTGGGGGAAACTTTTTTTCAAAAAAGTTTCCCCCAAAAAAATCTTCAAAATTTTTCTAATCCTGCTTACATCTCTTCCGCCTTTTTTCCATGACTCGTATGGTCTTCTTTGCCAAAGCGTTTTTTGAACCACACGTGCACGTCATCTAATATCAGATAGAATGATGGTACCAGCATCAAGCAAATGAATGTGGCGAACAAAATCCCAAAGCCTAGCGACAGCGCTACGGGGATGAGGAATTTTGCCTGACGTGAGGTTTCAAAAATGATGGGCATGAGTCCAAGAAAGGTGGTCATGGTGGTAAGCAAGATAGGTCTAAATCTTTGTATGGCGGCCTGACGGATAGCTTCAAAGGGAGTCATGCCGTTGCGGCGGGCTATGTTGGCAAAGTCAATGAGTACCAGTGAGTCGTTGACCACAACGCCGGACAGCGCCACTACCCCAAAGATAGAAATAACACTTAAGCTATAACCCATGACAAAGTGTCCGGCTACTGCGCCTACAATACCAAAGGGAATGGAGAGCATGATAATGAGCGGTTGGGTATAACTTTTAAAAGGAATAGCCAGCAGCGCATAGATGCCAATAAGCGCCATCATAAGGCCCATAAACATGGCAGAGGTACTGTCCTGCATATCGCTTTGGCGTCCACCAAACTCCCAAGTGAGACCGCTGTAGTTGGCCACGAGCTGTGGCATAACTTCAGCAGCCACCACGGTCATCATGGCGCCGGTGGCAGAAGGTGGGTTAATGTTAGCGGTGACGGCGGCGGTGCGGCGTCCATTGGTGTGGCGGATGGTGGAATCTGCTCGTCCATCATCTATATAGACTATGTCACGTAGCATGACTTCTTGTCCATTGGGAGAGCGCAAAATAAGCTCTTCAAAGGTGGCTTCTTGAGTACGATCCACTTGTGGCAGGCGTACACGTACGGTGACTTCGCTGTTGTCTCGTTGCTGGCGCAGTGCTGTAACACCTTCAAAAGCGTAGCGTAATTGCAAAGAGACCATCTGCGCTGTAAAACCGAGCTGTTCAGCAAGGGGGGTTAAACGCACGTCAAATTGACGCATGGTACGGCTGGTGCCATAGTCCACGTCGCCCACGCCGCTAAAGGTGGCAAGGGTATTGCCAAGTTCTTCTGCGGCTTTTTCGAGGGTGGCGGTATCACGGTGAGAAAGACGCACGGTAAGGCCGCTACCACTGCCGGGGCCTCCACGGTCAGCTTGGAAGACAATGCTTTCAACGCCGGGAATGACGCCGGTTTTTTGCCGCCAAATGTTGGTGACATCTTCGGTGCTCATGGGACGCACGTCGGGGTCTACAAGGTGTACAAAGGCGGTGATGACGGTGTCTTTTACTTCGGCATAAATACCAGTAGACAGCTTGTCCCCACCATTTTCTGCTACCACGTCTTGTCCGGCTTTTACCAAAGCATTTTTCACTCGGTGCAGTTCTGTGCGAGAGGTGCCGGAAGGTACGGTTACTTGGGCAAAGGCAAAGTCCGACTCTACACGAGGCATAAGGTCAAAGCCCATGCGCCCAGAGGCTACATAGCCAAAGGTAAAAAGCAAGATGGCAATGCCAATGGCAATGGTAATGTAACGCTTTTCCAAAACTTTTGTCACGAAGGGGCCAAAGGTGTTGTGCACAAAGCCCATGAATTTTACACTAAAGCGCTCTTGCCAAGCAGAAAAGGCACGAAAGGGGAGAGTTAAGGGGGAGCCTGGGCGGGTGACGCCTGTGGCTCCCGTGCGTTTTTTTAAATGGCTTAAGTGCGCCGGTAAAATGTACACAGATTCAATGAGCGAACAAATGAATACGGCAATAACAATGAGGGGAATGACCATCCATACCTTGCCCATGGTGCCGGGGATAAAGAGCATGGGCATGAAGGAAATCATATTGGTAAGCACGGAAAAAGTCACTGGGCCTGCCACTTCCCTCGTACCTTTTATGGCAGCTTCTAGCGGCGGGACGCCTCGTTCTTGCCAAGCGCTGACATTTTCTCCCACCACAATGGCATCGTCCACCACAATACCCAGAGTAATAATAAAGCCAAACAGTGAAATAACATTAATGCTTATATTAAAAGGCATGAAGAACCAAAAGGCGCCCAAGACGGAAACAGGGATGCCAAGGCTTACCCAAAAAGCCAGTGATGGGCGCAGGAAGAGCGCTAGACAAAGGAAAACAAGGAGCACGCCTTGGATGGCGTTGCGAATCATTAAATCTTTACGCTGGGTGTAAATATCAGCCATGTTTTTTTGCTCATATAATTGCAAATTACCTGGCATAATGGTGTTAAAACGGTCAGCAATGCGCATGGCGGCATTGGCCACCTCGGTGGGATCTTCCTTACCAAGGCTGTATATTTCGATGGCGATGGCGTCTTGTCCGTTGAATTCACCCCAACGACGAGTGTCGTCAAAGGTATCGGTAATGGTGGCAATATCTTCTAACAAAAGACGAGAGCCGTCAGGATTGGTGCGGATGGCGATATTTCTAAATTCGTCGGCATAATCACGCCTTTCGTTGAGGCGTAATAAAATATCTCCGCTGGCAGCATTGACTCGTCCGCCCCCTTGTTGGATGGCGCCGCTGCCAATGGCTTTGGCCACGTCTTCCATGGTGAGCCCATAGCGGCGTAGGGTGTCTTGGGTTACTTCTACCCCCACCGCATGGTCTCGAATGCCGGTGAGTTCTACTTGGCTGATGGCAGGGTCTTGTATGAGGTCTTCTTTAATAATATCTGCCCAGTAGCGTAAAGAACGCAAGTCCACATCGCCGGCAAGCATAAGCTGAATGGCTTCACGCCGTGAGGATTTAAGGGAAATAATGGGGGCGTCGGCTTCTTCGGGGAAGGTGGTAATACGATCCACAGCGGCTTTCATATCTTGTAAGAGCACATTGGGGTCGGTATCGTCGGCGCCTTCAATGATAATTTTGGCATTGCCACTGGTGATTTGCGCTGTGGTTTCTTCCACACCGTCCAGGCCTTGCACAGCTTCTTCCACGGCCTGGGCTACGGTTTTTTCCATAACTTCTGGGGTACTACCGTCTACAGAAATATCTACGGTGACTTCTATAATTTCAAAATAGGGGAAGACTTCACGGCGTACCTGTGAGGCCACCATGATACCGCCAATCATCAAGATAACCATAAGTAGGTTGGCAGCTACGGGATTGTTCGCCATCCAGCCGATGGGGCCTTTCATATATTCCGGAGTCTTAGTGCCTTCTTCAGGAGGTGTGTTGTGCGTATCGCTCATTACTTATCTCCTTGTGCAGCTTGTGGTGCCGGTGTGTCATTTTTTGGGGCGCCTTCAGGTCTTTTATTACCTCTTTGTCCTTTTTGCCCAGCCATATCACCTTTAGGAGCACCGTCAGTCGGTTTTCTTTGAGGTGCACTTACCTTGGTGCGTATGGACATATTTTGGATAGGGGCACCCAGCGGCGAGGTAATAACTTCTTCGCCGGCGGTGAGCCCTTTACCAACCAGTACAGATTCTTTATCTTTCCAAATCACTTCCAATTGACGAATGTCTAATGTTTCTTTTCCATTGGCATCTTTTTTTACTACCCATATATTGTCATTACCACGCAAGGTGATACGGGGCAGGGTGATGACATCTTTCAAACTACCGGCTTTTAATTCTACGTGCACTTGGTCGCCGAGTAACAAAGGAGCTTCATTACTGGTCAGTGCTAGCGGGTCTTTTATTTCAATGAGCACACGTCCCATGCGGGTTGTAGCGTCAAGGCTGGCAATGCTATGGCGCACAAAGCCTTGGCGCACGGCGCCTGTGGCGGTGGTGATGGTTACAGGAGTGTCATTAAAACTATCCATGCCAAGGCCTTGCAGTTTATCAAGAGGAATGGCGGCTTCAATATGATAGGTGTCGGTGCCCACAAGGGTAGCGACAGTATCTGAGAGGGAAGCCTGGCTGCCAAGGGAAACATTACGTGCCGTGACAAGCGCATTATATGGTACCATAACCTTAGTGCGCTCTAAGTTGAGTTGGGCTTGCTTCACGTCCACTTCCGCTGCTTGTAGGTTCGCTTTAGCTTGTGCCAGTTGTGGCTCACGTAAGGCCAAAGATGTGGTTTTCACTGAGCCACGAGCCGTTCTGTTAAGCTGTGCAATTTCTGTACGAGCCACACGCTGTTGACCCATTTCAAGGCTATAATCTGCCTTAGCTTTGGCAAGCATACTTTCCTTGGAGGCCAAGGCATAGACATAATCGTCATCGTCAAGGCGCAGGAGCAGATTGCCCTTCTGTACAAGACCACCCACATTAAAGTTGGGGCCAAGCTCTTCCACTTGTCCAGCAACCCGAACTCGTACCACGGTTTCTTGGTCGGCACGCACCGTCCCAAGGGCTTCCACCTCAAGGTTGGCGTCAGTGCGCTTGGTGTCCACGGTGGTTACAAGCGGACTGCTTACCGGTGGGCGCACTCGCTTGGTTTTGGGTTTAGTGTAGATAAAATAGGCGGCGGTTAGCCCCCCAAGAGCAATAAGAAGTATAACTATAAGACCTGTGGATAGAGTCTTTTTTTTCTGTGTTGTCATAAGGTTACCTTTGTAGTTGCATTATTGCGTATTGGCAGGGCGTGCTATAGCTTGCGGAAAAGTTAAAGAACCCAACCTGCGATAAAGCGCAATGCGAGCCTGCACAAGTACCGTTCTTTGACGGGCAATGGTGCGCTCTAAACTTTGCACATTTTTTAGTTCTGTAATGTAGTTTAAGAAGGACGAAACGCCTCCAAGGTAGCTATTGCGAGCTTCAATCATAGCGGCTTCGGCTAATTTATACTGTTGTACCAAGAGGTGCAATTTGTCATTTTCGCCTTTTTCCGTGGCAAGGGCATTATCCACTTCTTGAATGGCAGAAGCCACAAGCTTGGCATAGGTTTGCACGTCAATGTCCGTTTGTGCACGCACACGGGCTTCTTCCGCAGCTCGGGAACCACCATCAAAAAGAGGCATGGTCAAAGAGCCGATGAGCGCCCCCACCCAGTTAGTGAAGAGCAAAGAGGTCTGTGCCGCTTGGAAAACACCGGAAGCACTCAAGCTAATACTTGGGTAACGATTGGCATGGGCAGTTGCTACATCCCAATCAGAAGCCGCAAGACGTGCCCATGCCGCCGCTATGTCAGGACGAGAGTCAAGAAGTTGCACAGGCAAGCCCGGCGTAGGCATGGGGTTTAGGTGTGGAAGTTTGGCATTTTCGTCAATGCTAAGGCCAGTGCCTGGGAGTGTTCCTTGTAATATAGCTAACTGATTGCGTAAAATAGCAGCATTTTGCTCAAGGGTGGGCACTTCGGCCTGAACAGAAGCGAGAAGTTCCTTTTGTTGTAAAACCTCAAGGCTCGTGCCAAGGCCATTATTAAAGCGTACCTCTTGCAATTCTACAAGGTCTTGGTTAACACGAATTTGTTCTTTTAAGACAGCAAGTTCTCGTCTGTTTCCAAGCAAGGCAGCCCACGCATCCGCTGTTTCGGCAGCCACAGTCATGGCGGCGCTTTGCACGTCATAGGCCGAAGCCTTGGTACGGAAAACTTCTGCCTCTTGCTCTGAGGACACACGCCCCCAAAGATCGATTTCATAAGAAGCGGCTAGGCCCAAGCTGTAGGTTTCACTGAGGGCTTCGGTGCGAGTGCCTCCGGCTGTAACTTGTGTAGAAGTACGTCGTGTACCACCAGAACCGTCAAAAGTAAGAGTGGGGAAAAGTCCCGCACCGGCACGACGAGCGACAGCTTCACTTTGTCGCAATTTTGCCCATGCCGATAAAATGTCAAAGTTGGTGCTGAGAGATTTTTGAATTAATGCATTCAAATCACTGCTGTTAAAGTCTTCCCACCAAGGATTTTTTGCCTTTGCCACTGCGCCCGTGGCAGAAACAGCTGGTGCCACATAGCCTTTGGGGATGCCCTTTATGGGCGGAGTAGTCGTTGTAGGAGCAGAAGGATAAACCCCCGGCATGGTGGCGGGCAGTGTTTTTTGTACTGAGCGTTCTTGTGGGGCGAAAGGTGCACAGCTTACTTGCATGGCAAGCAGGGCGCATGCGCAAATGGTGGTGGGTTTTTTCCATATATATTGCATAATTATCCTTCAAAGGTGATGTTTTTATATGTTAAGGCATCTTAGGAATAAAGACTAGACCATAAATATTAAATTTTCCTTAAAAAGAAAAAATTTCCTGACTACATTATACTATGCTATTTTAAAAATAGGTTTAGCTGGGGGGAAAACTTTTGTGGACAAAAGTTTTCCC
>CAYJHS010000003.1:0-27188 GCA_964369815.1 uncultured Desulfovibrionaceae bacterium | reverse complement strand
AAGCACGTATTTGCACGGTGTTGGCGCTTGGACTGTAGGTGCTTATGACTTCGTTGGAGCCAGCTATTTGGTAGCGTTTTATGTCAAAATCTGGCGGTTGATAGCCTGCCATGAGTGTGCCACCGAGTATGGCAGATTCCTTTGTTAATTCTACAAAGGGTAGAATTTCAATGTTTTTAAGAACAAGGCTTTGCAGCTCTGGTGCAAGGCCACCTGCAGCGGTGTTAGGGCCGCTTATGGGGGTGGATAGTGCCAATTTGATGGTGCCCTTGCCGGGGCCATAGATGTTAATTTCTACGGCGGCCTGTGCACTGTTTACGGTGAGCATTGCCACAAATGCAAGGCAAAATAGGGGGAATAAAAGCTTTTTTTTCATACAATCCTCCGATTATAAAATTTTTTATATAGTGTTATTGCATCATTTCCTTAGAAAATACTAAAACTAAATCGTGATAATCCTTATGCGGCGGCGCAGGGAACATCTGTGCTTGGCCGGTACGAATAACGGCATTGACCGCTGATGAGTCGTATTGCGGGTTGCCAGAGCTTTCCGCTACTTCTGCACGTAAAACTTCCCCTTGTGAATTGAGCTTAACGCGCACTTTTACGATGGGGTTTTCTCGTGTGGCGGATTCATAGTTCCAAAAGGGTTGTACTGCTTGTAAAACATGGCCCATATACACGGCGCTTAGGCTGCCGCTACCTGTACCCGTTCCAGCACCGCCGCCGCCACCTCTAAAGCCACCAGACTTGCGCTTAGCTTCAGCCAGAGCTCTTTTGACAGGGTCATCGTCACCGCCAGGAGATTTTTTCCTTGGTTGTGCTTTTGGCTTTGGTTTTTCCTTTGGTTTTGGCTTTGGCTTGGGCTTTTCCTTTGGCTTGGGCTTTTCCTTGGGTTTTTCTTTGGGCTTTGGCTTAGGCTCTTCCTTTGGCTTAGGTGTTTCCTTTGGTTTTGGTTTTTCTTGAACTTCCACCTTTTTTGGCTCAGCTTGCTTTGCTTCGGGCTTAGGAATAGGCGCCGGCTCAGGCTTTGGCTCAGGCTCAGGCGCCGGCTCGGGTTTAGGTTCAGGTTTAGGTTCAGGTTTTGGTTCAGGTTTTGGTTCTTCGGGAATATTTTGCTCTTCTTTTACAGCTTTTGGCAATTGATTTTCTGTAGGCAGTGAAGGCGCAATAGCTTCTCCGGGCAGTCCTGCCGCCCCCATCACTGGGGTAGGGGCTTCATTGCCGCTGAGCTCTCCTCCTACTAGGGAAATAACTACAGTGTCTTCTAGGAGAGGTTTGTCATTGCCACCGGGCAAAAAGAAAGCCCCCACAAAAAAAGCTATATGTAGAGTGATGGAAAGTGTGTAGGCCAGAAAGTGCATAAATACCTTTGTGCCTTATTTAGCGGGAGCAGCTTCCGCACGGGTCGCAACCACGCCCAATTTTTCAATGCCTGCAGCTTTTATTTGTCCCATAACTTCAACAACGACGCCATAAGGGACGTCTTTATCTGCTTTTAGAAAAAGCCCTTTGTTTTTTGATTTCACAAGTTCAGTAAGCTTCACTTCAAGGTCTGCTAACTCCACCTTATATTCATCTAAAAGCACAGCGCCGTCCTTACGCACGGTCAAGATGAGATGATCTTGCTCAGTGGGCAGCACGTCCACACTCTTGGTTTGTGGTAAATCTACCTCTAGCCCCTCACTCATCATGGGTGCGGCTACCATAAAGATAATTAAAAGCACCAGCATAACGTCCACAAAGGGCGTTACGTTAATATCAGCAACAAAACCGCCGTTATTTTTTCCCACATTACCAGCCATATTTAACCTCGAGGTGTATTTTTATTGGCGTGTAGCTCACGTTGTACTCTGTTGAGGAATACCCCTGCGAAGTTGGTCAGCATGGTTTCAATTTCTGTTAAACGCCCTAAAAAGATATTATAGCCCACTGTTGCGGGGATGGCTACTGCAAGACCAATGGCAGTAGCCACTAAAGCTTCTGAAATACCGGGTGCCACCGTGGCGAGCGATGCTGATTTAGAGAGGCCAATGGATTGAAAAGAGCCCATAATGCCCCAGACTGTACCAAAAAGGCCAATAAAAGGCGCGGTGTTAGCTGTGGTAGCAAGAAGAGAGAGCTTGCGTTGCATACGGCTCACCTCAGTAGTGGCGCCAAGGTGCAAAGATCTATTGACGTTGTCCACGACAATTTCTGAACTATTGCCCATCTCCTTGGATTTATTAAACTCTATAACCCCTTGATGGGCTACAAAGTAGAGAGGGGAGCTTGGGTCAGAGCCGAGCGATTGCACCGCTTCTCGTAAATCATTAGCTCTTTCAAAGCGTTCTAGGCCATCAATGGGTTTTTTCTTGGCGGCGCCAAGCATGAACCATTTTTGAAGCATAAGCGCCCACGACATGATTGCCATGAGCACAAGCAGTGCGCGCACGGCCTTAGCTACGAGGCTAGCCTCTGCAATCATTGCAAAAAAACTGACTTCCATTATATTCCCCTATAAATACAAATAAATTTATGTTAGATGTAGTGCTTTATGCTAAAAAATTTGCCGACATCGCATGTAAGAAAAACATGGAGCGGTGTAATCTCCAATAATCTCATATAAACACGTTGCATACTGTGCAATAAATTGAGTTTTTTTTCAAGATAATTTTTAGACTTTTCCTAGATAGTGTCGCCAGATTGTGAATTTTGAGATTTTTTAATGAAAACGAACTCGCTTTGGGGGAGTGTTTATAAGGAATACATGACCGGAAAAGCACGTTGAATCTGACGGCAATAAAACCCAAAAGGCATACTGGACGACACTATCTAGGTAAAAGCGCAGCGCTGTCATTGCATATACCTGAGAGCTTGGCATAATTATTTTCAAATATAACTTGGCTTGGTAATGTCGCGGGCAAAAACGGTGGTTATCAAAGTAAAAACTTGCCCAACATATTTTTTTGGTATAGGAGGAATTGCAAGCTAATAGTAAGGGAAGGGTAGAGTGAAAAAATTATATTTACACATTGGTACAGAAAAAACTGGAACCACAAGTATTCAGCATACACTCTTTACAAATAGAGCCTTTTTGGAAAAATCTGGTTATCATTTTTTGCAGTGTGCTGGGAAAAAAAATAATCGTGCTATCCCAGCAAGCTGCATTGCAGATAGTAGACCTGATGAGTTTTTGCGAGATAGAGGGGTTAATTCGATTGAGGCGAGAAGGAAGTTTCGTCAGGAGTTATTACATACTTTTACTTTAGAAATAGAATCTCTTCCTCCTTCTGTCCACTCCGTAATTATTTCAAGTGAGTTTTTTCATAGTAGAAACAATGCGTTGGATGAAGTTGAAAATGTTTATGATTTTTTAAGTCCATTTTTTTCTAAGATAAAAGTAATTTGTTACTTACGTGAGCAATCTAAAGTTTCTACTTCTCATTATTCCACGGCGTTAAAGTCAAATACTTATGAGGATTTTGCTCCTTGGGTGAACTATGTATGTAAAATCGAAAATCCTTATTATAATTATTATGCTATGCTGAAAAATTGGGCACTAATTTTTGGTAAAGAGAATTTGTGTGTACGTTTTTTTGATAAAAAAGCTTTTGTAAATAATGATCTTATAGATGATTTCTTTACGCAAATTGATAAGGGATTGTTGCCAAGTATTATAAAAGAAAGCAATAAGAATGAATCCATAACAACGCTTGGTCAATTTTTACTTTGCGCGAGTAATAAGGTTTTTGCGCACAATAATAATCAAAAAATAAATACGGATAGGGTTCGCGCTGCCATAACAGATCTTATTTCTCATGAGTTTAGTGGCGGTGGACAATGTGTGACTGCTGAAAAATATGATGAAATTTATAAGGCTTTTCATGCATCCAATGTGCTCTTAAATAAGGAATTTTTTGACGTACAAGATGGTAGTAATTGCTTTGCTTATGAACCTCCTGAAAATACTATAAATACTATAGAACTTAATGATGAACTTTTTAAAAAAATAACAAATATTGCTTTGGGAATTAATGAAGTCTTAGTGACTAATTATGCTGGTCATGACAGGGAGCTTTTTCTTGCAAGCTACAATATACAAGTGAATAATGCACAGGTTAGTGTATTTATTAAGGGCGCATTGCACTTTCCTGCTTTGTGTATGCCTATGATTCGTAGGTCTGTAGTTGCATTATTTAAGAAGGGCTACTTTGCAAGGTGTGAAAAAACTTTACAATATGTACTGCAAAAAGCGCCGCAGACGGCGTGGGCGTATTACTTGTTATCCAAGATAAACAGTCACACTAAGCGCTATGGGATGGGGATGCAAAATATAAATAAAGCTCTTGAACTTGAGCCCCAAAATGTCTCTTTTCTAGCAGTTAAGGATAACTTGCGTAAAAAAAATCATAGTAAAAAATAAGTCTGTGACCTTAGCGCCATGCATTGCGTAAGGTCACAGAACAAAAAATTAAGCAATTATTTCGTTTGATCGCTTTTAGCGTTGAGGAAAAAGCTTTGATAAGGCTTGTGCTATAAAACTTTTTTTGGGCTGAAGTGTTGGTGTTAGCCCAAGGCGAGCGAGGCTTGCCTCCTCGTTCCATAAAGTTTTGGTTTGTGGGAATTTTTCATAGCAAAATTCATATACTTGTGCAAAGTGCTTGCGGCAATCCAGCATATGATCATAGGTAAATGTTACTTTTGACGGGCTTGCATTGACGCGCACAGATTTTTCTTCAGGCTTATATTCAATATTTAAGAATTGTGAGAGCTTGAGAATGTTATCTTCTGTAAAAAACTCTTCATAAATACCATAAAAAATATCTTCCGACGTAAAAACTTGCTCTACATTTTGGATGGTTAAGTCATAGCGTGCACGTATACTCGTAATTTCTTTTTTTAATGTCGTGTAAAAGTACTCGTGCAGTTCCTTAGTGGAGAGCGGCTTTTTCACTTTTGCTTTTATTATTTTTTGTTGGTGCTTGAGACTAGAGCAAAAACGCTCAAAGGGGTCACGCATGAGAAATACTACTTTTACCTGAAAACCGACACTTTCGAGCCTTTGACGGAGCATAGCTAAGTGTTCAGCCTTTAGCCCCGAGTACGTGGGAGAAATGTCTCCGGTGATAAAAATATCGTTTTGCATATGCGAAGCAAAGTATTTTTCGTAAACGCCATCAAAATTTTGAAACATGAATTTCCATACTTTGCAAATTTTTGCATTTTCAGCAATTTTTTCCTGCGCAGACTCAAGGGTTAGCCTGGATTTTTGTAAGCCTTCAAGGTATCGGGCTAGCCTAGATTTTTGTAAGTCTTCAAGGTATAGTGTATCCCACACATGATATTCTTTAACAAATCCCATGTGAGAAAAAGGGCTAGATTTAATATAATTAAACACCCAAGAGGTGCCACATTTTTGGGCACCCACACCAAGCACAAAGATTTTTTTTTGCTCGGCTTGCAAGGGGGCTATGTGCTGTGCAGGTGTAAGAGTTGTATTTTCTAACCTGTCTTCCTCAATGAAGGCATACAGTTTTTGTAAAAGAGCTTGTTCTTTTTGGGGCGCCAAAGCAATTAATTCTTGGCATAAATGTAGTTTTTTCTTGTAATCATCAGTCATGAGTCTTCGCTTAAACATTTGTTGTTATTAAAAGTGACTGTTGTAGCACTAAACTAGTGCCCATGCTTCTTGCCATTATATCTATTATTGTAGCGGTTTATTGCTCCGCATTTTTCATTTGTACACATTTTTCTTTAAGGCTATAAAAGTACTCTTTGGTTGCATCAATGTCTATGGCTTTTTGTATAAGTATAAGGGCAAGATCATGTTTTTCTCGCTTATACTTTACCTTAGCTAAAATATAGTATGTCCATGCCATGGTGGGGTTATTGACAATAATACCCCGCACTAACTCTTCTGCTTCTTCAAATTTGCCCTCATTGCACAAAGCATAGGCTTTTTTCTTTAGCCAGGGCTGGCATAGAGTATTTTTTATGGTGATGTACTTGCCTGTTGGTATGTTGGCAATGCCAGTGCGGCCTAAGCTTGCTGCTGCACTCCAAAGTTGTTTAGTCTGGGGGAATCTTTCATAGCAATAGTCGTATATATCTTGATAAAATATACGGCACAGAAGCATTTGGTCATAGGTAAACGTTGTATCGCTTGCATCAAAATTGACGCGTATTGACTTTCGCTCTGGTCTATAAGCAACACCCAAAAATTCAGAAAGCTTTTGCAACTGTGCATCCTCAAAAAGCTCTTCATAGATGCCGTAGAAAATATTTTCTGGGGCAAAAACCTTTTCTATATTCGTAATGGCTGTATCATACTGAGCACGGACAGCAGTGTTGTTTCTCTGCATGTACTCAAGAAAATATGAGTATGACTGAAGCTGCGAAGCGGGCTCAGGTTCAATATTTTTTGAGAGACTTACAACCCTGCCGTGTTTTATGGCTGAACAACATCTTTCAAAAGGGGCACGCATGAGGAATACAACTTTTACTTCAAAACCAACACTTTCTAATGTATCTCGCAGTGCTTGAAGTTGCTCACTGTTAAGGCCGGAATAAGATGGGCTGATATCGCCTGTAATATATGTGTCTTCACTGGTGAGGTTAGAAAAGTATACTCCGTAGACTTCAGTGAAGTGTTGCAAAATAAAGCGTACTTTATGTTCCATGCTTGCTTTGTCGCGGGCGATTAGCCTGCGTATTTTGGGTAAATCATAGCTCCAGCCAGATGCGTCGCCAAGATACCTTCCGTCCCAAATGTGATATTCTTTGCACACCCCCATGTTTGTGTGTTCTGATGAGTTAAGATAGCTGTACACCCATGTAGTACCGCACTTTTGTGCCCCTAAGCCTAAAATAAAGGTTTTTTTCTGTGTTTTTTTCCGGTTTAATTGTTTGGCTTGGTGGGATGTCGTATGCAAGTAGTCATAAAGAGCCTGAAGCTCTTTTTTCTCTTGTCCAGTGGAAATATGCACTAATTTTTTAAATATTTGCATGTGTTCTGCTGTTTGATTCACATGCTGCGGCGCAATGGAGGGTATAGCTTTTATTTGCTGTTTTGGTTGTGAGGCTTTTTTTGCTAAAGCTTCTTGGAGAGCGTCACATTTTTTTTCAAGCTCTGCGATTTTGTGGTTCAAATGCACAAAAATTGGCAAAAATGACGCCACAAGGTCGTCTGTTGTGGGGCTGTCAATGGGCACTCTTTCCTTTGGCATGGATTCATCAAAAAGCACACCGTCTTCACGCCCTAAATATTCACGGGCAATGGCGGCATTTTCTTCGCGGTATGCGTCTAAAATAGTTTTGCGCTCTTCGTCAGAAAAGTAGGCATGGGTGTTCTTTTTGGGTGTTTTTTCAAGGGCAAGCAAGGTATTTACCGTTTTACAAAAATATCTTGAGAGGTTAATGCCACTCTTTATGCGGTTTAACTCTGCCTCTAGCTCCCATGGTAATGTGTTTTGCACCTGCAATATTTGATTTTGAATCTCTGCTAAGCGCTTTTCTTTCTCTTTTTCATCCATGGTATTTTGCCGCACACACGAAAGACGGATACGCATATTAGTAGGCGAAAGGGAGGGGTTGCTAAAAGTGTTTTTTCTTTTGCTAATGGTTGCTTGTAAACCAGTCCACTGCAAAAAATCATCCACTGCGTCATTATTATAGAGATTTTTTCTTTCGTAAACACGTACAAGAATATTTTCTTTACCAAAAAAGCTGGCATTCGCATCTAAAAGTGCTTTTTTAGATGCAACATTTTTACTTGATAGGGTAGTTGTGTTAAATTGTTTGCTATTTTGCGTAAAGTAACTTTCTAAAGCCTTATCTTGCCTTCGCAGATATATAAGGACTTTTACATCAAAACCTTGTAAAAAAGTGTGTAGTGCTGCTATATTATTATTTTTAACGACTGTTGCTGAACTGAATCCTTCGCAAGAGATAATAAGATTATCTTCTTGGGTTGTATCAATGAAGTTTTGTAAGCGTTTTATGACTCGGTCAAGGGTAGAGCTTTCAGCAGGATGATTCCACGAAGCATTAAGTGATTCATACAGGTCTTTGTATATAAAGGAGAAATCATATTGTTTTAATATACCTCTATTTTGGAGGTTTTGCAATGTGGATTGAATGGCGGTGCTGCCTGTTTTATGTTCTCCGATGTGCAAGTATATTTTTTTCATGAGGTTCTCTTAAATATGATTTTTACAAATGCTTTATTAGTGAAACACGTTACAATAAGATAGTTTTCTGAAATATTATACGCTTTGTGTTATGGTCTCACGTATTTTTTGTAGTTTTTCGCTCTCGTGATTTTTTAATGGAGTATCTTCAGAAAGCAAAACAAGAACAGCCTTGGTAGCAGTAAAGAGTTGAGCTTCATAGGCACGGAAGAGAAACCACTTTAGTCTATATGATTTAGGATCCTGTATATAGGCATGAAAAGCAAGCTGTGCGCACAATGTCTTATTGGTGGCTTGCACATGTCTGGCAAGAGCTGTATGCGCATCGGCGTTAACTTTTGGTGACGTAGAGCTTTTGTCCATTAATTTTTGTGCTGCGCTTAAGTTTTGTGAGTTATACGTTTTTATGACCTTTGAAAAGAACTTATCTCCCAAGCTTTCCGGAATGTTTGCGCAGCGTAGTTCGCACAAAGTTTTTGTCAAAGTAATGGGAAGTGCACATATGCCAGTAAAAGAGCGCGAGCTCTTTTTGCATGTGGCTTTTAAGCGCCCCTGCCACGAATTATGTTTTTGTGCGTGCTTTAGGTCATTCAGTATCTGATCAAAACTTGCTACCTCTAAAGACGTTGCGTCATGGGAGCTTTGTTCCTCTAAACATGACGCGTTATGGGCGCCTTGTTCAGCACTTTGTTGTTTTTTATGTGTAGCATTTTGCTCGGCATGCTTTTGAGATAGACAAATGTATTCTTGCAAAAGTTTTTTAACAAATACTGTATTTTTAGTAAGTATACTTAAAGCATCCTCATTAAGTGGAGAAGGTAAATCAAGCATTTTGCAGGCATGTATAAACTGAAGAATATTTGCCCTATGGTGTAGTATAGCAAATTTTCGAAGGCCGCTTTCCACTAGCTGTGGTTTTATTGTTGGATGCTTTGTAAAGAAATCACAGAGAGCTTCTAAGTTATAGAGAGAGGACTCAAAATATTTTTTCCCGCGTATTTTGGGAGACATAATGGAAGGAGCTTTTTCATCGCATATGTAATTGTATGCAAAAAAAGATGATAAAAGAATCTTATCTGAAGCTGTATAGATAGTGGGTATAAAAATCTCATCTTCGTAGAAATAGTTGGCGAATCGGATGTTATTTTGGGTTAAAAAGGTTTTTTTATACAGATGTCCCCAGGCTTCCCAGTGCCAATTTTCACCCGTCATATATTTTTCATACAACTCTTCGCCAGAAATAGTAGTATCTGGTAGCTTACTGAACTCTTTGAAGCTACTGTAGTGACGTAACGTAGTGCAAAGTAAGATATTTATATCAGGGTGATTATTCAGGTTTTGCACAGCATGCATAAAAAAGTTTGGCTCAACCCAGTCATCACTGTCAATAAAAGTGATATATGTGCCTTGTGCTTTTTGCATGCCAAGGTTACGTACGGTTCCAAGGCCACTATTCCATGCAGTCTGGAAGAGCCTGATGCAGTCATGCTTGTGTGCATACTCAAGACAAATTTCAAGGGTGTTATCGCCAGTTGAATTGTCTTCTACTAGAATAACTTCAAAATTTCCTTCTTGAGCTAAAATGCTATCAAGGCAACGAGTAAGGGTTGTGCTCACATTAAAGGCAGGGACTATGACAGAAAGATCTATGTTTTCTCGCGTGGGGTGTTCCACAAGAGTGATGAGCTCACTTGCTGGAGCCGCCCATGCACTGCCGGTGTTCTTGAAATCTTCGTCCGGAAGAGCTGCCTGATAACCCGTGTCATGAGCGTGTAGCTCAGCAAAATGTTCTAAAATGACTCTTAAGAAGGCAGGAGCCTGCATAAGGCTTTGCAGAGCATCGGGGTTTATGGGGAAAAAACCTTTCTGCAAGCACGTATGCATTTGAGGGAAAAAAGTTGTAAAGCGCCACAAAAAAGCTTGCGAGAATGTTTCAAGATCGGCTTGTTGTTCTTTGTTATTTATATCTATACCGAACTGCTCTATGTCCCGAACGAGGTGGCACAGCCCGTTTATATGTTGTGGCGTATGTCGTACAGGGTTGAGAGTAGATGCCTCGTGGGTAGTGGATATATGTGTATAGCCAAATTGTCCGGTAAAAACTATATTACGGGCATAATAAAAAGTTTGCAGGCTAAAGAAGTTATCTTCCCACATGTACTCTGGTGAGAGAATATGATGCTGATCAAAGAGGGTTTTGCGATAAATCTTTCCCCAAGGGGCAAAAGCAAGTATTTTGCTATGGCAAAAGTCTTTGAAAACCTCCGTGCCAGTTCTTTTACCCTGCGGTACTTCCCAAGTATCATTGTTGGTGGTGCCCTTTATAAGGGCATTAAAATGCTCGATATCCCCGTCGGGCATATCTTCGAGAATTTGTATGCCACGATGTAAAATGGGGGATTGAATGAAGTCATCGCTGTCCACAAAGGTAATGTAAGGGGCACAAGCTTTTTCCATAGCGAAATTTCTGCTATAGCCTTGTCCCCTATTGCACTCATTGCTAAAGACTTTAATACGTGCATCTCTGGCTGCGTAGCTTTCACAAATTTGTATTGTATAGTCTTTGGATGCGTCATTTATAAGCAAAATTTCAAAAGAAGCAAATGGTTGCGTTAAAATGGAGTTAAGGCAACGTTCAAGGCATGTTTCTTGGTTATATACCGGAATGATAATAGAGATGAGCGGGGTAGGGGGCGCATGGTCTATGCCATTATACGGTATTTCTACTCGCTTGTTTAAGATAGTAGGAAGTTTATCGTATCCTTCTTGTCGGACTTTTTTTGCGAGACAAGTTAGGAGTGTTTGTAAAAACAGAGGGTTATTCTTGATTTCTGAAAACTGTTTAGCCGTGAGTGGTAGTTCACCTTTTGTTTGTAAAAAAGCAGCACAGGCAGGCATAAAGAAATCGTTGATGGTCCACTTCATATTTTCGTAAATGAATGGGGTATCATGGTGCGATTCTTTTGTTTCTGCATGAATTTTTAGTAAAAATTCAAAAAACTGGCAACAAGAATGGACATGGAACCATGAATACTTTTGAGGGCGGATGCTAGAATCTTGGCTTACTGTATAAATATATTGTACTTTATTAATGCTTACACATAAAGAAGCATTTTGTAGGGCCATTATAAAAAACGGAGTATCATCTAAATAGGTATAAGTGTGGAATGTAACATTATGCTTTAGTAAAAAAGCACGATTAAACACTTTTGCATGTGGCGCTGAGCTAAATTCTTTGTTCATTAAAGCTATAAATGCTTCTTGCCCGTGAAATGTTTGATCGGGCACTGCTATTTGATATGCGGGCGAGCCGTCTTCATGAACAGCTTTTAGGCTATATATGAGTACATCTGCATTGTTTTTTTGCATATCCGCTATACTATCAGCAAAAAAAGTATCACTGATGGTATCATCGCTGTCCACAGACGTTATATATTTTCCACGTGCTTTTTCAATGCCAATATTACGACAAATACCTTGACGACAATTTTCTTGCATTTGATATAAGCGTATTTGAGGATAAGTGTCTGCATAGTTTTTCAAAAGAGCATAACAATCGTCCGTGGATGCGTCATCAATGATAATAATTTCTATACTATCGGTGAGCTGCTTAAAAATAGGCTTAAGGCAAGCGTCTAAATATTCTTTCCTATTAAAGTTTGGGATAATGACAGAAAGTATCGGTTCAGGCGTATTGTGCTTTTCTGCGTGCTTATAGGGTATGCAATGGGGGGTTGGCCATGCCTTGGCTGCTTCGTTTTGCCAATCAAGGCGGTTTGGCGCCACATCTGGGTGGGGAGTTGTGCCAAAATAGCTAAGCCTTGCATAGTCCTGCAAAAAGAGCTTTATCACGTCAGAAGATGTACTTAACGCTTGCAATACCTTTTCGTTGAGCAATAAGCTACTGTCATCTTGATTTTCTTGTATGGCCTTAAAAATACGCCCTCTATCCCACATGTAGATTTGTTTAAGCATTCTTTGATAGGCTATGGACTGTGTATCAAGCTGGTGAACGGCAAAAAAGCATTCTAAAAAAGCAACAAATTGAGCATAAGACTCCAGATGCTTTGTATAGTCTTGTGAGGCTGAAAGCGAGTTGGTTCGCACATGGCGATAGTACCCTATGTCGTCAATCACGACAGTTTTTGTGGAGTGGTAAAAGGCGCTTACAGAAAAAAACATGTCTTCATGTACCTTGGTTAAACCATAGGCAATATGATTTTTGCGTAACATATCCACACGGTAAACTCTATTGACCGAACCATAACCACCGGCATTTTTAAGGGCAAATTGCTCTAGTGATTGTTCTCCACTAAATACTCCAGGACTCACGCCCCAGCGTTCTATGCGGTATGGTTTTTGACGAATGGTGACCATATCAAAGGCGACAATGTCAGCGGCTTCGTTTTGCATAATGGTCAGTGCTCGTTGCAGAAACTGCGGCGCCATGCAATCATCAGAGTCCACAAAAGCAATAAATTCGCCTTTAGCCATGCTCATACCGGCATTGCGAGCAGCCCCTGCCCCAGAATTTTCTGCTTGGCGTATGCTACGTACAATGCTTGGGTATTGTTTTATATAGTCTTGAATAATGTTTGGCGTGTTATCGCTAGAGGCATCATCCACTACGATGATTTCAAGTTACACAGCAGATTTTTGCAATAAAATGCTATCTAGGCAGGCTGCATGGTTTTTTTCATTATTGAATCATTGAACAATAATAGAAAATTTTCTTGGTGTGGTTTCTGCATAATAATAGCTAAGGGTAGTGGCAAACTCCTTCAATACGGTGGTATGAGGCATTGTCATCTTTCTTAATCCTTTTAAGGCTTTGTTGCTAGTTCTTATGGAGTATGCCTGTAGCATACAAAAAAACTTTTAGCAATTTTAATCCACGTGGTCTAAAATAATAGACTCTAAAAGTTTGAAAAGGCCAAGGAGCAGAAGTCCTGCAATGAGGGAGGTGATGGCATTGTATAAACGTTCAGGTTCAATGGGGTATTCAGGTAGTAGTGCGCCTTGCAAAACGGAGACCTGCTTAATGGTGCGTGATGCTTCTGTGCGCCCTGTTTCTAGAGCGACGAGAGCTGTTTTATACACTTCTTTTTTAAAGTCTAGCTCCATTTGTAAGCGCTCGTGTTCGGCAATAAGAGTGTTTAACGAACGACCGGTAATGGATGCAAGTTTTGTTTTTTCTTCACTTATTTGCTTTTCAATGGCCTCTAGCGATTGGCGCAACATAACCTTAGTAGGGTGGTTTTTAACCAATGTACGCGGCAGAGCGGCCAATTGCGTTTCCATTTCGGTGCGCTGTGCTTCCAGAGCACCAATGATTTTAATCATACTTTCTGCTACAGCTGTGGGAGAGGCAAGCCCTTCTTTGTTTTGATAGCTAATGAGTGTGTCGCTGGCCTTGATAACGTCCGCATAGGCAGCGCTCACCTGTTTTTCAAGGAAGCTAACTTGACCTTGTGCTAGCTGGGGACTGAGTTTGTTCATATAAGATTCCCCCTCTTTCACCAGCATGCTGGCGACAGCTTGTGCCATTTTAGGGGAAAAGGCTTGCACGCGTATGCGCAAGACGCCGGAAAATTCGTCAAACTCCACTGCTATACGTTTTTGCATGTATTCATAAAAATCCTCAATGGGGTCTTTTTTGTCCCACATGCGAGAAAAGAAATCTATGTCGGTGTTGCTATAATGCGAACGCAAATCCAGCGCCGTATCAATTTTTTTGAGCATATCCACTGAAAGGAGATGCTCTAGCAAAAGGAGCTGGTCTGGGCTACTAACGGCTGGGGATAAGCCCATAAGGGTGCCAAGACTTGCTCCTTGGCTCATATTTGATTCTGTGTTTTGTATAATAATAATGGCTTCAGAGACATATCTGTCACTAGCCCAAGTCCAGTACAACATGCTAAGTACAATAAGGCCAGCAAAAGCACGCAAAAAAAGAGAGAAGAATTTACGCACTTTAAGGGTGCTTTGTCCATATTTGTTTTGAGAGGTTGGACTCTCATTTTCAATACTAAGTGGCATGTTTTTTTTGTTATTCATTTGGGCATACTGTCCTTATAGGCATAGAGGGCGTCATCAATATTATCAAACCAATACGCTTTACCCTCGTGTAACCATATGGCTACATTGCAAAAATTTTTCAATGTTTCTTCACCATGCGCAGTCATGATAATACTTGACTTGTCCGCCAAATCACGAAAGGCTTTGGTTGCTTTTTTGCGAAAGGCCGCATCACCCGCACTGGTTACTTCATCGGAGATATACACATCAAAGTCAAAAGCCAAAGAAAGCGCAAATTGCAGTCGAGATTTCATGCCGGCTGAATAGGTCCTTATGGGTCTGTCAAAATATTTACCAAGCTCGGCAAAGTCTTCAATGCGAGCAAGGCGATCGGGAATTTCATCGCCAAAACCATATACGCGGCAAATAAACTTGGCGTTTTGTCGTGCGGTCAGGCTACCTCTTACTCCGCCATCGCCCATGGGCCATGACATGCGACATAAGCGTTCTACATAGCCTCTGGTGGGCTGATCAGAGCCAGCAATAATGCGCAAAAGGGTGGACTTTCCGGCGCCATTTTTTCCAATAAGCCCTACACTAAGCTTTGGGGGGATGGTGAAGTTTACACCGCGTAAAATCCAATCACTGACTCCCTGCAAAGAGTTATATCTTTTATGCACATCGTGTACAATAATCATAACGACACCAACTGTGTTTCGTAGACACGGTATAGCGTAATGCCCAAAACAAAGCTACACAAAGCCCACATGTATAAATAGCCAATGTCAGGCGTGATGGTGTTATAGTTAGAAAAAAAGCTCAAGCGTACAGATTCTACACCATGCACAATGGGATTGTATAGTAAGTATTTTCTGTATTGTGCTGGGACAATGCTCAAGGGCATAATAATTCCCGAGAGTAGATATAGCGGCATCATAATAATTTTAAGAATATGCCGTGACTCTGGAACTAGTTGTAAAATGACCGACGTGACCATGCCGTATCCCATACCTAGCATCCACATTCCAAAAATAGCGATTAAAATACGTAAAATATCATGCGGGAAAAGATCTCTCCCAATAAAGGCAGCACCGCACAAAAGAAAAATAGAGGTAATAATTGAAATGAAAGCCTCGGCGCAACCACGCATAAAAGCCGCATCAAAAGGGCGTATTTGCCTAAAAGCAAAATACGGAGAATTAGCTTTAATGGCATTCATTACTTGCCCGCTGGTACGACGAAAGAGAAAAAAAGTCAGCATTCCAGTCATAATCCAAGCAATAACATCCATGCCTCCCATGTCCTTTTGCCGAATCAGCGTCCAGATTATGGATAAAGCTGTAATATGTAGAGCAGGTTCAACAAACAACCAAAAGGCACCCATACGAACGGTGAAAACACGTTCAAAAATTTCACGCAAAAAAAGTGCGTGCCAGACGTTGAACGTATTTTGTAAGGGACTACCCATACAGTGTTATTGTCCTAAAAGGTCGATGGTGCGAGCCAAGGTTAAAGTATCGGTGACAGGTGCCACAACTCTACCCACAATACTAAGGAATTTTTCTAGCTCCACAGCTTGGGCATTGGCTACATAGATAACGTCTTTATCTTCAATCATAAAGTTTTGTGTAATAAAGAATGTAGCAGGGTTTTTAAAGTCAATTTCATAGACTGTGGGCACGGTGCCGTCAGCAGATACTGTGTGTTCTTCGTCCATGTTTTGCTTTAGTGGCTTTTCAAAACGGAAAACAAAGACGCCACTTGGGTCGGCACGCATGTCATTGAAGCCGCCGGCACGCACCAAGGCTTGTGCCAAGGAAATGCCTTGTACTTCAAAGGGAATTTCGGCATTTTTGCCTACAGCTCCCATGATGCTGAATTTTTTCGGCTGATAAAAAGCTGTCACTACGTCATCTGGCAAAAGTGTTATATTTTCTTTTGGGTTACGAATGATTGTTTCTAAGGGAAGAATGGCGGTTTTGGTACCACGAGACAGCTGTACCGCTGTGTATTTAAGGGCTTCCTTGGCGCCGCCTGCCGAGGCAATGGCATCAAGGAGTGTTTCGCCCTTAGGGGTGACAGGCATACGTGCATTTTTATTTAAATCACCTACCACTATCACGTTGGACGCATTATTTTGTGCATAACGCACTAAGACCTGCGGGCGGTTGGCTTGTCCGGAAAGTCTTTGTTCGATGGTTTTTTCCACTTGGCGTGTGGTGAGACCCGTGACATACACATGTCCGGCAAAGGGGACGGTGATGCGTCCGTCTTCCATAACCATCTGTGTGGGCAAGGTTTCTGCTTTGGCAGAGGAAATAGCTCCGGTTTTTGGGTCAAGGCCTGGACTACCAAAGAGAATGTTTGGTGGCGCTTCCCAAATGATAACTTCTAAAAAGTCACCGGGCTTTACCCTATATTGGGGTTTTTGAGATGTATCAAAGAGCTCAGAGAAAAGTGGTAGTTTTTTTTGTTTTTGTAAAACCTTGGTGAGAGCCGTATCTACTTTTTTGACCACAACGCCACGCATTTGATCATCATTATAAGCTATGTCACGCACAGCACTTGCGCTTGGCCCAGAGGTTGGCATGGCACCGCAAGCAGTAAGAAACATACTTAAAAAAACAAGAAATGCGTGTTGTGCGTAAGGCTTAAATGAACTGTACATGAAGGCTCTCTCTTTAATTTATAAAATGCTTTTTAACGTTTTTAATGTTGTGCGTATATCATCTTCAGTGTGTATTGCAGAGAGAAAAAAGCGTAAACGTGCTGCTTTTTCTTCCACTGCAGGGTGAATAATCGGTTGGACATTGATGCCTTGTGCAAATAAGGCATTTGAGAGATTAACGACCTTGCGTGAGCTTCCAAAAATTAAGGGTACAATGGAAAAACTTTGAGATAAGCCCGTATCATAACCATATTCTTGCGCTAACTGTAAAAAGAACTCTGTATTGTGTTGGAGTTTTTGCACTCTTTCCGGTTCTTCTTGCATAAGGCGTAAGGCGGCAAGGGAGGATGCTGCCAGCGTGGGGGCAATACCCACACTATAAACAAAACCAGGGGCATAGTGCTTCAAAATATCAATGAGCACCTGAGAACCTGCAATATATCCCCCGCAAGAGGCAAGACTTTTGCTCAGTGTACCCATCCAAATGTCTACGTCCTTGCCGTCAATGCCATAGTGCTCTGCTGTGCCGTAACCTCTTTCCCCCAATACCCCAAGAGCATGGGCGTCGTCTACCATTAAAAAGGTATTGTGGCGTTTTTTTATAGCGATAACTTTTGGTTAGTCCACAGTATCGCCATACATGCTATACAGCCCTTCCACCACAATGAGCACTATTTGATAGTTGCCCCGTATGTTTGTTAAAAGGGCGTCTAATGCCTCTAAGTCATTATGTGCAAAGGAACGGCGTGTGGCACCGGAAAGTTGAATCCCCTCTAAGATGCTGTTGTGAATAAGTGCGTCATGCACCACAAGATCGTTGGAGTCAAAAAGGGTTCGGATAGTGGTGACATTGGTGGCATGACCACTTACAAAAACAGCACAAGCTTCGGTTTTGTAAACTGCAGCAAGAGCTTCTTCCAACTCTTGCTGTATAGGGCGTTCGCCTGCCACAAGTCGGCTAGCACCAGCAGAGGTTCCATAGGTGTCAATGGCGGCTTTGGCCGCGGCATTGACCTTAGGATGACCAGAAAGCCCTAGGTAGTTATAGTGTGAAAAATTGATATATTTTTTGTGGACAATGCTGGTGACAGCTCCGGCACAGCCTTGGTGTACCTTAAAAAAGGGATTAGCAATATTAAATGTTTTTGAAGCCTTGCGTAAGGAGACTATTTCCTTATAAGGAGCAAGGCTTTCAAAACTTGTGTACTCTTTTGGCACAGAGGTGTGCAAAAGAGTTTGAATATCTTCTTGGCTTACGTCGTCAGTATGTGCGCGTTGTTTGCCTTTGAGGATGCGCCCGAGCAAGGCAGAAGTTTTTTGAGAAGAAAAGTTCATATTTTTCCTATTACAAGCTGCTTTTAGTAATGCTTTTAATTTCTTCTTCGTTAAGGTTTTCACCATGCTTGTTCGCCAAGTTTAGCAAATCATCACCGCTTTCGCTTGTATCTACGTCTTTGGAAAAAATTTTATCCAATAGGCGTTGTGCCACTTTTTCAATGCTGGGAGAGTCTTGCAAGAGCATGGTGGGCAAGCGCACCCCAATGCGTTGCTCAAGACCAAGAGCTAACTCCACCGCCATAAGTGAGTCCATGCCAAGGGATTGAAGCGTGGCATTTCTCTCCATGCTTTGCGGGTCAAGAGAAAGCACTTGGGCAATTTCTTGAGTGAGAATTTCGCATAACATATCCATAGCTTCAGCAGAACTTTTGCTGGCAAGTAAAGCACGCATGTTCTGGGGCGATTGTCCATCGCCGTGCCCACTGGATTTGGTGGCATGGAAGATGCGGGTAAAGCGGGTGGCACTATGCGGAATGGCACGTTTAAGGCTTTGCCAGTGAAAGTTTGCTGCAATGTGCACAGGCTGCTGTGATATGAAAAAAGAGGGCAAGGCGTGCACGGCCTGCTCGGCTGAAAGCACTTTTGTCCCCATATGCTTTTCGAGGTTTTCTTTGACCTTTTCGTGCGCTGTTAAGTAGCCAACATCCCCAATGGGGCCCCATGCTATGCATGTGGCTTTAAGGCCAAGAGTGTGACGTAAATAAGCAAGACTTTCAAGGCCTGCATTGGCAGCTACATAGTTGGCTTGGCCCATGTTGCCAAGCGTAGTGCTAATGGAAGAAAAGAGCACAAAATAATCCAAGGAAAGATTGGCAGCAAGACTTGCTTCGTGCAAGTTCCACGCTCCTAGCAATTTGGGGGCAATAACCTTGGCAATGCTGTCTTGGTCAAGTTCCGGTAAGAAAGCATCTTGGTATAGCGCCGCAGAATGCACAATGCCAGACACCGGCGGTGACATGTTTTTGCAGGCGTGTATGAGCTCATGCACATCGCCAGTACTCGTCACATCACAGGCCATAATCTGCACGGTGACGCCATTGTTTTTGAAATCATCTATGATATTCTGGGCTTGTGGTGTGTTCATGCCCCTTCTGCTTACCAAGACTAAATCTGTGACTCCATGTTTTGTAAGCCACTGCGCCGTGGCAAGACCAAAACCTTCTAAACCACCGGTGACAAGCCATGTGCCATGTCCCTGCCAGCATGGTTGTGTTGTATCATCAATTCTTAAACTTTGCCGTTGTTTTGGCGGTTTGCGCAAAGAAATGACAATTTTCCCAATGTGTTGCGCTTGCTGCATGGCTCTAAATGCTTCTAGGGTAGAGTCGGCAGTAAAGGGGCGCACGGGCAACATATGGAAAGTATCTTGTGCAAAAAGTTGCATGATATCTTGGAAAACTTGCTTGCTTAAAGCTGGCTTAGCCGTGAGCATTTGATCGGCATCAAAGGCGAAGTAGCTGATGTTGTCCTTAAAGGGGCGCAAATGTATGGGGGTATTTTCCACAAAGTCTCGTTTGCCAAGTTCCACAAAGCGTCCAAAGGGGCGCAAGAGCGCTACACTGCGGCGCATAGCTTCGCCGGCAAGGGAGTTGAGCACCACATCTACACCTTGTCCGCATGTAATATTATGAATTTGCGTGGCAAAATTTAGAGAACGTGAGTCAAAAATATGCTCAATGCCTTGTAAACGTAAAAATTCTCTTTTTTCGTCACTGCCGGCAGTGGCAAAAATTTTCACGCCTAAATGCTTTGCCACTTGAATGGCTGCAAGGCCGACGCCTCCGGCGGCACCATGAATGAGGAGTGTTTCGCCGGCTTGTATATTGGCCAAATGCTTAAGAGCGTAGTATGCTGTGAAAAATACCGTAGGCACACTCGCCGCATCTTCATAGTGCCAATGGGCGGGCATGGGTGCCACTACATCAGCATCGGTAATGACATGACTTGCAAAGCATGAAGGTGCAAAACCTACCACTGCATCGCCCACTTTAAGTTTGGTGACATTACTACCAAGGCGGGTGACTATGCCGGAAAATTCCAAACCCAAGGTAGGGCCGGCAAAACCATTTTCGACGGCATCATCAGGGAGGAGTCCAAGGGTCAACATAACATCACGAAAGTTCAAGCCCGTAGCCATGACCTGTACTTCAATTTGCTCTGCCTTAAGGTCTCTTTTACCTTCTTCAAACCAGCGTAAATGTGTGAGTTTTCCTGGTTGTGTCACACCTAATTTAAAACGTACCTCGTCTTCGTCATGGGCGGTGGTCTTAACTGTTGCAGCGTCAAGCATAAGGATATGGCGACTTTCTTCTCGCAAAAGAACTTCGTCACTGCCATCGGGATGGAGTATTTCTTGAGTTAATTTTCCGAGTATACTTTGCTCAGGTAACGCTTGTGCTTCTAAAGTAAGAGGAACGCTTTGGGGGATATCCAGCAATGTGCAGGTAAGCTCCGGAAACTCATTCATGATGGTGCGCCCCATGCCCCATAAAGCGGCTGTGGCAGGGTTGTGTTGCGTCTCTGGTGTAAAAGTGCACAGACTACCCCCTTGGCAAATGAGTATTAGGCGCAGAGAATTGTGTGTGCCCATAAGGCAGGCTATACTACGCAAGGTTTCAAGATGTTTTGAAATGTCTTCTATTTGCACGGTATTGCTTGGCATAAAGACAACGGTGGGGAGCAGCGTATCAGTATTACAAGCAGCAATGCTATCTATAAAGCTTTGTACAGCAGAAAGGGCTTCTGAGCAGTCGTTGTATAATAAATTTTGTGAAATAATGCCTTGTGCTTGTAAAGAATTTTGCAAGGCTTGTAATACAGGCTCTGCTTGCGTACTTCCCATATCACCCAATACAAGCACATGGCTTGTGGCTACAGGTGCTTGTAGGTCTGTATTTTCTGTTAATGACGGTTTTTGTGCCAAAAGGATATAAGCGCCGGCTTGTAAGTCATCGGCATATTGTTCATTCTTATGAGATACGCAGGTAAAGCCCTTCTCATTTAAGAGCGCTTGCCACTGGGCAGGGCTGAGCAGAGCACTCTGCCCTTGAGCTCTCCACCATGTAGGATTTAAGCCATGGATAAAGTTAGCGTGCCAATGCTCGTGACATTCCGTAGCTAAGAAGAGACCTCCGGGTAATAAAGCGCTTTTTATATAGTCTAAGGCACAGGAAATGTTTTGCCAAAGGTGTAAGCTTTGTTGCACAATAACAATGTCATAGCTGTCATTGTTCGCTATTGACCAGTCTTGGTTTAAGTGAAAAACATTGTAGTTTTCTTGGCTTTCAAAAAGCAACTGGGCATGTTGCACGCCATCTTCTTCGGTGCAGGCTAAAGTATAGCTAAAGCGATCCGTTGGCAGGGTGCTATATAGGCTTTGTGCCAGTCGATAAGAAAATGCGCCCACTTCAAGAATGCGTACAGGATAATCACTTTGTGCCACAATGTTTTGTACAATCTTTGTGCTTGTCTGTGCTATGGAAGTATATGTGGGGTCATTACTGCGTAAATTTTTACTTACGGCTGCGTGGTAGCTGGCGTTGTAGAGCGCAAGCAGACTCGCTTCACTACTGAGTGCTTTTGTAAGGTGCAAGCCAATACGCCCCATGGGCAAAAGTGCCCCCAAAGCCTCAGGGGAACTTGTGGCGATTTCTTGCCAAAGTTCTTGAGAACTTGGAACTTCTTGCGTATCAAAGCTCCATTGCTCTTCATGGTAGCTTACAAGTCCTTGCTCTGACAACAGACGCATCAGCCATTCCCCATAGGGATTTTGCAGGGCGACTTGCAAAGTTTTGGGGTTTTCGTCTTGTAGGGCAGAGAAACTTTCTATGCTATAGGCCAAGCTGAGCATTTCCAGCAAGGGTAAAGTTTGGGTAAGCCATTTTGCCCTTTGTGTACCATGATGCTCGCAAGCGCGTACAGGCCATTGCTCAAGCAACGTTGCTATAGAAGGCATAGCTATGGCGTGGGCACGTGTAAGCTCTTTGCGGTAGGCCTTTACTTGCCACGTATCCACATGGCTTGTGCTTGTGTGTACCAAGGGGGCAGCCCTAAAACGGCATTGCAGGGCATAGGCTACCAGCGTACCGTCAGCAGCGTATAACGAACAGTTGGCTAAGATGGACTGAGTGCTCATACGTACTATCTGTACGCTCATATCTGTGGCAAGTTTTTCTTGCAATACCATGATGTTTCCTGTTTTTACAGGAAGGTATGCCATGCCATAAGGGGCAATGTCTTTGTGTTTACCAATGAAAGCCACCAGAGCATGGAAGCAGGTATCAAGGGCAGCAGGGGCAAGGATATAATCTTGCCAGACATCTTCATTGAGAGCTATGTGAGCAAATAAACCGTGCGCGTGTAAATGTATATCTTGTAGGGTTTGGAAGTATTCTCCATACTCTAAACCTAAAGCCTGCGCTTGTGCGTAGAGATTTTCTGGTTGACAGCGCAAAAGCACTTCTTGGTCAGTACCTAGGCTAGCCGCAACTTCCAAAGGCAGTTTTTTGCTTTTTTGTTCTACAAGACGCCCCGTGGCGTAGAGCATCCATGGCACTTCTGACTCTTCGCTTAGGCGAGGGCGTGCCATAATTTTAAGGATGCCGGCCTCAAGGGTGGTGCGTACTACTTGCGCAGTATTTTCCTCAAAGACCAGTGGGGCAACAATATCCAAATATTCCAGAGTATAAGACGCTTCGTCAAAAAAAGCTTTGCCAGCGGCAAGGGCTATTTCTACATAGCCGGCAGCGGGGAATACCACAGCTTCGCCCACCACATGGTGCTTAAGCCATGGGAGCATACGTGGGTCGAGCACATTTTCCCATACTTTGACCATATTGCCAACGCCGTCCAATGACCAACCCAAGAGGGGATGTATACGACGTTTTTCGGGATGGCATTCGGCGGAGGGCTTAATGCCGTAGTGTTCTAATTGCCACGCATAATTGGGTAATGTGACTCGATTACCTTTATGGGGAAAGAAAAAGTCAAGTTGTGGTTTTGGGCATGCAAGGCGTACTCGTAGTGCTGTTTCCATGAGTCGCTTGGGGTGGTCATTTTTCCGTAAAAGTGTGGGGAAAACGGCACAATCAAGGTCTTTTTTCTTGATACAATCCTTGATATAGCGCTGTAAAATGGCGTGAGGGCCAATCTCTATAAAGATGCGTGCGCCAATTTCCATGAGTGTGTCCATAGCCGGCGCAAAAAGCACTGGCAAACGGACATTGTTCCACCAATAGCGTGCATCCAGATCACTTCCTTCAAGCGCTGTGCCGGTAACGGAAGATACAAAAAGTGCTTTGTTTGCGGCCTTAGGCTGAATATGTTGCAGACGCTCCAAAAGATTTTGTTCGATGCTGTCCATATGCAGGCTGTGGAAAGCATAGTTTAATTGTAAGAACTGAAAATAGATACCGTGTTCTTGGCAGTGCTCTTGTACACGCTGTAAATGTTTTTCAGAGCCACTGAGGGTCAAATGTTCTTCGGTATTTATGCCAGCCACAAAGACATGCTCTTCTACGCCAAGTGTTTTGAAAAGCTCTTCGGTGTGGGAGGGAGACATTTTTATGGCAGCCATGCGCCCAAAGCCAGCAGTGAGTGCTTGGCACTGACTGCGAGCACAGATAATTTGTACGGCTTCTTCTAAATTGAAAGCTCCGGCTACATAGGCCGCTACCACTTCCCCTACGCTATGTCCGGCTACGGCTTTTGGCACAATGCCTTGTTTTTCCAAGAAGTGTGTAATACCTACTTGGATAGCAAAAATAAGCGGCTGGGTGATGGCTGTATCTTCTAAATCTTCTGCGGTGCCATGTTCTAGCATATGGCATAGAGAAAAGCCGGCCGGTTCTTGCATAAGGGCATCAATATCCTGCATGCACTTGGCAAAATCCGCATCGTCTTGCATAAGGTTTTGTGCCATGCCAAGCCAATGGGAGCCATTGCCACAATAGATAAAGGCTATGTCACCATCTTCCTTTAAGGGGCTTTGCTCCACACATAATCCGCTCACATCACTGCTGGTCATGCCTGCTGCGTATTGCTCAAGACTGCCTACCAACTGTGCAGGGTCTTGTTGCCAAAAGGCGATGCGCTTTTCAAAGAAATCTCTTTGGGTTGCAGCGCAGTATAAGGTGTCATAGGCGGTGGTTATATCGCTGTCTTTAAGGATGTTTGCATAGTTTTTTGCCAGTCCTTCCAAAGCTTTTTTAGAGCGAGCAGCAAAAAAGAGTGGGGGTATATTTTCTGTGTGTACTGTTGCTTCTTCTTGCTTTGCAAAAAAATCTTCTGGGCTTTGCAAAATCACATGGGCATTTGCTCCACCAAAGCCAAAGGAATTGATACCCACACGAATGGTGCCATCTTCTTTGAGAGCATATCCATTCTCGTTAGCTATATAGCGAATATTTAAGGCGTCAAAGTCAATATTGGGATTAGGCTCAAAGGCAAAAGGCGCCGCAGGGATATGGCGGTTTTTTAAGACTAGCATGGCTTTAACAAGGCCAGCCATGGCAGAAGCCGGTTCCATGTGTCCCACATTGGCTTTAACAGAGCTTATGGGTAAAACGTCCCTTCTGTTTTGAGCATAGACGGTGCTGACAGCTGTAGCTTCAATGGGGTCGCCCACGGGGGTGCCTGTACCGTGCATTTCAATAAAATCCACATCATCTGGACTCAGGCCGCTGTCTTTAAGCACCTTTTGCATAAGCTCTACCTGCCCTTCTATGGAAGGAATGGTGAGGCCAGATTTGCGTTTGCCGTCGGTATTTATGCCACTACCGCAAATGACAGCTTCAATGGAATCGCCGTCGGCAAGGGCGGCCTCCAGAGGTTTGAGGATAAGCATGGCAGCGCCTTCGGCACGTACATAGCCTGCCCCCCGAGCATCAAAGGGCAAACAACGCCCCTCGGCACTGATCATGGACGCTTTACTAAAACCTATAAAAGGATAGGGATGATAGAGCACACTGACGCCGCCCACAAGAGCTGAAGAAATTTCTCCCTTATGTAAGGCTGCACAGGCCGTATGTAAGGCCACAAGAGAAGATGAACAGGCTGTATCAATGGCTATCGAAGGGCCATGTAGATCGAATGTATAAGAAATTCTATTAGCAGCCACACTCATGGTATTGCCAGTCATGGAGTGTAGGGTTATGCTAGGAAGGTCTTTAAGGTGACACATGCCATAGTCAATACCGGAGATACCAAGATAAACACCGCAATCACTGCCAGCCAAAGAAGATGCAAGAATGCCAGCATTTTCCAGTGCTTCTTGGGTGAGCATAAGCAAAAGACGCTGTTGTGGATCTACCTGTGCCGCCTCACGAGGGGAAATGCCAAAAAAACCGGCGTCAAAATCTTCTACGTCAGGAATAATGCCCGCAGCAAAAGTGACACTTCTGCCGGGCTCGGCACGAGAAATGTGTGTGAGTTCTTCAGTGGGCCAGCGTTCTTTGGGGATTTCGGTAATTACGCATTCTTTATTTTGCAATGCTTCCCAAAATGTTGCATCGGTGTGCAGTTTTTGTGGAAATCGAAATGCCTTGCTCACTATGGCAATGGGAGGAAATTTGTACACTAATTAACCTACTAAAATATATTAAAATAGAACTTATTGCTTACAGTTAGAGCAAAAGTCTGAAAATCTTATTATACAAAATGCGTGGAAACTCTAATGCAGTATGCAATTTTACGCAAGGTAAAAATTTTGTGTACTTTGGTGATACGCATAATATTGATTTATAAAATTTTCTGGAGAAATTTTTGTGCACAAAGGCTTCAACTAAAAAGAGTTTAAAACTGGAGCCATTGCTGTAATCAAGTATGTGGCACCACGGTTTTTGCATCATGGTGCCACAGTATAGCTAGAATTGTTAGTTGAAGGTGATTTTTACTTTTTCGTTAAACTTAGGCAACTTCACGTCTTTATAAGCCTTTTTGGATAAATACAGAGTTTTGAGCTTAGGCAATGTTGTCAAGGGGGCTAAGTCTAAAGCGGGGGTGGTGCCATTGATATAAACACCGTCTAAGTTTGGCAAATTACTGACACCTGCTAAATTGGTCACACCGCTTTTTACGTTCCAAAGACGCAATGATTTAAGGTTTGTGAGCGACTTTGCAAAGCTCATGTCCACAGGAGTTTTGGATCTTGATAAGGCGAGTGAAGAGAGCTTACTAAGGGAGCCGATGGGGGCATAGTCGGTGAGACTTGCTTCAAATATGCTCAACAAAGTGAGGTTTGATAAGCCTTTTATCCAGTCAATACTACTAAGAGTTGGCGCTCTATCAATAGTTAGGCTTTTCAGTTGCTTAACATTGCCAAGAGTCGCATAATCGACGTTTTTTACGCCTACCATCTCTATCTTTTCATGTTTAGGGGCTTTGGCTAGGGCGCTAAAGTCTTTTACATCCACAAAAAATGGGCGGAAATTCGACAAATTCGGCATGCTGCCGACGGAATCAATATTGGCAATTTTCCCCATGGCTGGGCCAAAGAACATAAGTGCCGGTGCTCCCTTGACAATGGCATCTACATTGGGAACTTCTTTGAATGTCAGGTGCAATGTGGTAAGCTTTGGCAGCGTTGGGAACGTGTCCACGGAGGTGATGGCTTCGCCGGAAAGATTCATAGATTGTAATTTTGTAAGGGGAGCAAGCCATGATAAATCTTGCTTAGAGGCATTATAAAACACATGTAAACTTCTTAAGTTTACTAATTTAGCGAGAGGGCTTAAATCTGTAAGACTTTTTTTAGCATCAAGCCAAAGGTCATCTAAGTGAACAAGCTTGGCCAAGGGGGCTACATTGGTAAGCGTAGCGGAGTGATGGATTCTGACTTTTTTAGCGTCAGGAAAGGCCGCAGCAAAGGCAGCAAGGTCAGCATCATTTATACGACGCATGGTATATGTTAGGTTACTAGTGTCAGCTTTCAATTCTGTCAGTTTATCTTTATCGCCCTTAATCAATTCTGGCGTTACCCCATAAGAAAAGCTAGC
>CAYJHS010000002.1:0-29095 GCA_964369815.1 uncultured Desulfovibrionaceae bacterium | reverse complement strand
AAATGCAGGTGTCAATTTCATCGACACCAATTGCATTTTGCAACATCCTCATAGGCAGCTTACTTCGCTTTGCGATATGTATACGCCGCTTGTAACAAAGCATCATTAATGAAGCCTCGTTGCGGCAAGATTTATTATTAAAAATGAGGTGTCATCGCATCGAAAGTTTTTTGAAGGGGGGTTTGGGGGGAAACTTTTGTTCACAAAAGTTTCCCCCCAAAAAAATAAAATAAATAAAAATATAAAAAAATAAAACTAACTACTACTTACTTTATAGTAGCGGCGCATATTTATATGGCACAGGGCTATGGCGAGGGCGTCGCTGGTATCGGCAAGCCATTCTTCCTTGGTATTTAATAGAATGCGTACCATATAGGCTACTTGGCTTTTTTCTGCACGTCCTACACCTACGATAGATTTTTTTACGAGGGTGGGTTCATAGTCAAAGACGGGTAGAGAGTGGCTGGCGCAGGCGGCCACGGCTACTCCACGGGCTTGGCCAAGTTTTAGGGCGCTTTTGGCATTTTTAGCGGTGAAGACTTCTTCTATGGCGGCTTCTTGGGGGGTGTAGTGAGTTATAATGGCGTGTAGTTCTTTATAAATGTGCGCAAGGCGAGAAGAAAAAGGCGTATCGGCCTTGCTTTGGGTGCGAATGGCACCGCAGTCCACAAGGCGCAATACGCCGGAATGTTCTTCAACAATGCCCCAACCGCATATGCGAGAGCCAGGGTCAATGCCAATGATACGCATTATTCAAGTTCAGCTAAGATTTCTTCAGAGATATCAAAGTTTGCATACACATTTTGCACATCGTCGTTGTCATCAAGGGCTTCCATGAGTTTGAGAACTTTGCGAGCAGCGTCAGCGTCCAGTGCTATGGTATTTTGCGGAATCATAGCCAGCTCTGCGGAAAGCATTTCTACGCCTTGTGCTTCAAGGGCATCACGTACAGCGGCAAAGTCGGTAAGTGCTGTATGAATGGTCCAGGTGTCGCCATCATCAATGACGTCATCAGCGCCGGCTTCTAGGGCTACTTCCATCATGGCGTCTTCGTCATATTTGCTTTTTTCAATGCTGATAACGCCCTTGCGGTCAAACATAAAGGTCACGCAGCCTGTTTCACCCATGGAGCCGCCGTGTTTGGTGAGCAAGTGGCGTACTTCGGCCACGGTGCGGTTTTTGTTGTCAGTGGCTGTTTCCACGACAACGGCAATGCCGCCGGGGGCATAGCCTTCATAGGAAATTTCAAAAAGTTCACCACCTGCGTCCTCACCGGTGCCCTTGCGAATGGCACCTTCGATTTTATCCTTGGGCAGGTTTACTGCTTTGGCGGCGGCAATGGCGGCCCGTAAACGTGCATTACCGGTAGGGTCTCCTCCGGCTTTTGCCGCAATGATGATTTCCTTGGCGGCCTTGGTGAAAATTTTACCACGCTTAGCGTCCTGACGCCCCTTACGATGCTGGATGTTGGCCCATTTACTATGCCCTGCCATATTACTTCTCCTTTAAAGTGCGTTGTCTTTTTTACTATAACATTGCTAGAAGTGTTTTTGGCTTGGGTTAGGTATGTCTGTATGCATTCCTCGCCCTCAAAACACATCTTTCTTGCCATAAAAAGAAACGGCACTATATATTCTAATATTTTTTATTAATTTTTTTAATTAGTTGTGTTCAGTTGGTGGCAATGTTTCTTTGCCTTTAAAGCCTGTGCCCACAAAAAATGTTTCCTTGCTTTCTTGGCGTGAGCTGTTGGGCTTAAAGGATTTCACTTTACCAAAAGCTTTGCGCATGGGCAAAAGGAGCTCTTGAATGTCCGGCCCCATGAAAATTTTTACTATAAATACGCCGCCTTCTTTAAGATGCACACAAGCCACGTTTAAAGCTTCCACGCATAGCTCCAGTGAGCGAGTCTGATCGGTAAATTTTGTGCCTGTGGTTCGAGGTGCCATATCGCTCATAACCACGTCAAAAGGGCCAAGAGAGTGGAGCTTTTCTTCAAATTCCGGTGAACGCTCAAAAACATCCTCTTGCATAAATGTAATATTTGGAGGAAAGTTTGTTTCGGTACTTTGTAAATCAAGGGCAAGGACTAAACCCTCCTGACCCACTTTTTCAGCAGCACCTAAAGACCAAGATCCAGGCGCAGCACCAAGGTCAAGTACTTTCATTCCTCGCTTAAAGACTTTGAATTTATTGTCAATTTCTTTAAGTTTGTACACAGAACGTGCTGGGTATTTTTGCTCTTTCGCTTTGCGAAAATAATAATCTCTGTATTCTTTCATAAGGTCACCGAGAGAGAATATAAGCTAAAAAGTGCGTATCGCCAAGTAGATTATATGAGGGTTTATGGGAAATTTAAGTTTTATTGGCGGGAACTTTTTCAAAAAGCTCCCCCTTAGCAATAATACATACTAAGGACACATATATGCATATACAGCGCCCGCTTCGCTTTAGTGTCCCAAATTTTTTGGGACGTAGTGTTACCCTTAACAGTGGGGAAGGTGCTTTTACGCTCTTTTGTAAGGGAGGTAATGAAGAATGTGTGCAAGAGAATATGGTGCATATTGTTCTTGGTGGTGCGGCATTTTTTCCTAGGGCTTTGCTTGCGGATAGTGTCGTTTATCATATTGAAAACACATCTTTTATGAAATGTTTGCGGGAGCTAGAAGATGCAGAAAAGTTAGAGTTTCCTACTCATAGCCAATTTATTTCCTTAGATGAATTACAAGTGCTTATGCAGGTAGAGGGGGCTGCCATTACCTTTTGGTGGTATAAGCAGAATGTGGAACTGGATACGGATTTTTGGTTGCCAATTCTGGGACAGGTGTTGGCGTGTATTCATGGAATGGCGCCTTTACATGGTAAAAAAGAGCATAGCAAGGCACAAAAGCAGGTTGTTATTGGTTGCGAAGAGTTCGCACTGCTTGGCAATGAGATTGCCACGGCTTTTGCGGAGCTTGGTTATATGCATAGCTTTTGTTCTGAGGGAAAGGCTGTGCAGAGCATACAAACGCATTGCGAAAATGTTGCGCTTTTTTTCTCTATAAATTTGGCAGGGCTTGATAAGGCAGGGCAGAATTTTGCTTTGTTACAGGCTCTGGGTATTCCTGTGGCTTTGTGGTTTGTTGATAATCCGTGGCATGTGCTTACGAAGTTGCGCTTACCGTGGTGGAAAAAAGCGCGCATTTTTGTGACCGATGCTTCGTTTATACCGACTTTGCGCCAAGAGGGGGCAGAGCATGTGCATCATTTGCCCTTGGCTGTGGCGCAGCATATGTGGGAAATGGAAGACGCAACAAAAGCGCAATGCCGCAATGAAGCTATGGTTGCGGCTATACAGGCAGCGCAAGAGTGTCGTTGTGTCTTTGTGGGGCGAGCATCCTTTCCTGAGAAAAAGAGCTTTTTTGCTGCGGTGAAGCTAGACCCCGAAGAACTCAGCATTGGCCTTGAAATCTTGAAAAATAATCTAGGATTACCGCATTTTCATTGGTGGGCGCTACGACTTTTGGGGAACGCAACAACGCAACAAGGTATTTTTTGGCCTAACAAGGCGATACGTACAGTCGGATTGTTTGCTGAAGAGTGTGCACAAGCCCAGAGGGTGCAGTGGCTTAAGGCGCTCATATCAATGCCGTGTGCTATTTTTGGTGATGTTGGAGCGTGGCAGACTTTGTTGCCGCAGGCGCCAGCTAATATTTTCTATCCCGAATTGGATTATTATGGCGCATTGCGAGAAATATATAGTGCTGCACCCAGCGTACTGAATGTGACTTCTTTGCTTTTGCCAGAAGGACTGACGCAGAGACACTTTGACGTGTGGGCGGCAGGGGGTTTTTTGTGGTCAAACTATACCAATGGATTGAGAATATTTCCGCAAGAGTTGGTAAAACCCATAGCCTTCTCTGCGCCCGAAGGTTTTCATAAGGCACTTGCAACACTAAGTAATCAAGCCAAATATGACTTAAAACTTGGCTGGCAAGAGCATCTTCGGGAAAAGCATCAATATACGCATCGAATGCAATGTGTGTTGGAACTAGTGAGCGCTTTTTAAAAGGAGAAGGGTGTGTGGAAGGGAGAGGAAAATTTTTTGGCGCTAGCAAAAGTCCGACCCAAAGGGATTATAGCCGTAGGCTAGGAACGAGCCGTACGGATATCGTGCGCCTAGGCACTCCTCTCCCCTTCCCAAAAAAATATAAACTTAAAGTGTCTTACGCATGCGCCACATGTGCAAGGCGGTGAGTCCGGCAAAAATAATGCCTGCGGTATAGTGGGCTTTCTTGCTGCCGGTGCCGCCGGTGAAAAGCATAGTAAAGAATGATCCGGTCATGGCGCCATAGAAGATTTTTCGCTTTTGGGAGCGTGTGAGAGAGCTTGTGAGTGCGCTTGGTGCAAAGCACATTTTTTCGGTATTTGTTTCTTGTATTGCGTGGTCTGTGTTTTGCGGCGTATTTTCCTTGAGCCATTCTTCGCCTTGTTCGAGCAGGGCGGTGATGGCTTCTTCGCTTAGGACTTCGGGGTCATAAATTACTAGCAAGGAGCCGGTAAGGGCTTTGTGCTCAATGGTTTCTACGCCAGGGAAAGCGCTAAGCATAGGTATAATTTCTTTGGCAAGGTCAGCGTCAGTAAGTACAGGGTGGCGTAAGCGCACACGTCCTGGAATGAATGAAACTACAAAATCTTCAAGCATGATATTACTCCTTGACACTTTCCAAAGTATTTTCTTTGTTTACAGACATGTGGGGACGCATGGAGTTGAGGGTTATGCCCACGGTGGTGACATTGTGCATAATGGCAGACAAAGTGGGAGTGATGGCGTTAAACAGTCCAAGGCCAAGGAAGACGGAGTTTAGCCCCATATTTACCACAAAGTTTCCTTGGATGCGCTTGATGGTGCTGATACCAAGCTTGCGCGCTGTAACGAGCGAACGCAGATTACTTTCTAGCAAAACTACGTCGGCCACTTCTTGAGCAAGGTCGGTGGCGTCTCGAAGGCTCACACCAACATTGGCCATGGATAGGGCGGGGGCGTCGTTGATGCCGTCGCCTACCATGATGACCTTTGCCCCTTGTGCTTGTAAATCTTGAACGATGCGTGCTTTATCTACAGGGAGGATGCCAGCGTGAAATTCGGTAATGCCAAGGCGGTCTGCCATATTTTGTGCGGCACGGCTATCGTCTCCGGTGAGCATTACCACGCGCTTGATGCCATGCTCTTTTAGCTCTTGAATAACTTCTGCTGACTCTGGGCGCACGGTGTCACGTATGGCAACAATACCGATGGCTTTGCCGCCCTTGGCTATGTAGAGTAGGGAGTAGCCAAGGCTAATGAGACGTTGTACGTCGGGGTCTAGCTCGCTCACGTCAATGTGTTCATCCTCGCAGATGTAGTGACGACTACCAAGCAGCACACGGTCGCCATGCAATTGGCTAGCAATGCCGTGGGCCACGATGTATTCTACTTCTCCGTGTTCTTCTTTATGGTGCAAGTTTTGGATTTCTGCTTGGCGTACAACAGCTCGAGCTACAGGGTGGGGGAAGTGTTCTTCCATGCAAGCGGCAAGTCGTAAAACTTCCGTGGGTGAATGCCCTTGGCAGGCGACCACTTCGGCTACTTCTGGTTTTGCTTCGGTGAGGGTGCCGGTTTTATCAAAAACTACGGTATCGGCTTCGGCGAGTCCTTCTAGGAAGACTCCGCCCTTAATAAGCACACCTCGGCTTGCTCCTTCGCGCATACTGGACAGGATGGCTAGCGGCGTTGCAAGGCGCAAGGCACAGGAGTAATCTACCAACAAGACTGAGGATGCGCGAATAGGGTCACGAGTGATGAGGTAGACAAGACCTGATAGAAGGAAGGTAAAGGGTACGGCAGCGTCTGCCATACGCATGGCTTTGCCCTCTATGCCGGCTTTCAGCTTTTGCGAATCTTCAATGAAAGTAATAATTTTTTGTAAGCGTGTATCGTCGCCAAGGCTGGTGGGGCGTACAATGATAATACCTTCTTCTACCACGGTTCCGGCAAAGCCGGAATTTCCGGCAATGCGACGCACGGCCGCAGCTTCTCCGGTCATGGAAGATTGATTAATCATGGCTTCGCCGTCTACCACAAGTCCATCCACCATGATGACAGTGCCGGTGCGGATAATGATTTCATCTTCTAAGGAAAGCTCATTAAAGGGCTTGCGTACTTCGGTGCCGTCCACACGTACCCAAATATTGTCCACATCTAGGGCAAGGCTTTGAGCAAGGCTTTCACGGGAGACTTTGCGAGTCCATTCTTCTAGTGCATCACCAATGTTTAAGAGGAAGACGAGCAGGCTTGCTGTGGGGTAATCACGGCGCAAGTAGGAGATGAGTATGGCAGTGGCGTCTAGCACGTCCACATTAACTTTACCGCTTGCAAGGGAGCGTATACCCTTCCATATATGCGGGATGGCTGCCTTGGCACTAAAGAGGATGCGTACCCACATGGGGAAGAAGGGACGAAGGACAAGATAGCGAAAGAGCATGCCCGTGATGGGAAAATTCATGATTTTTTGAGGAATAAAGGCAAGTTTTTGCACAATGGCAAGGCTAGCTGGCTTTAGGCAAGCTGGTGCAGTAGTGTCTTCAACGCCAAGGAGTTTTAAGGCAGCAGTGCGCGCTCTTTTGTTTTCATAGAAAAAAAGTACCGAGCCGCTTAAAGGATTGATGCTATAGTTTTGTATGCCTTTAAGAGATTGAAGTTTTTCATCAAGCTTTTTTGCTGTGGCTTTGGTCATGGGGCAGAGGGAGCGAGCACGCAATCTTCCTACATTTCCTTGAATTTCATGAACTATAATGCATTGCATGGTTTTCTCCCTCTGAGCGCTCTATGCTGTTGCAAAAACCGCTGATAAATACTCTTTTGCTCTCTAATTGTGTTAGACTTCTTTTAAACTAAGACGCATGTAGTTTATACACGCCGCACTCGTACAAAAATTTTTCCTCCCAGTGAGAGAACAAAAAAAGCCATTTAAGCAGTTTTTTTATTTTTCAGTTGTGGCGACTTCTTGTTGGGCCTTACGTTTTTCTGAGGCACTTTGAGCTTCTGCCACCAAATCTTCCATGGTTTCTTTTAGGATTTCTACTTTGGACATGACGCAATCTTTGGCGTCAAGGCCACGGCTGAGTAAGTCTGTGGCGGCAGGGCGAAAGCCTTCGGCACTGGGGACACCTTTTTTAACCATAGACCCGAGTACTACGCCGCCTAGGAAGACTAAGCCAAATTTAAGAAAAGCTTGCACGGTATTCTCCTTTGTTGAAAGTCATTATCAAACAATATTTTAAAGGTTACTGTGTTTTTGTTTTTTTTTCAAGGAGTTTTGTGCGTTACAAAAAAATGGGCTTCTCCTGAATAAATTTTTATATTACAGTTAGTTGTGGTGGTAAAAACCCCTTTGCTCGGGAGTAAATGTTTTTTAATAAATTTTATTTTTTGCTAATGCCAACCTTGGCAGGGCGTAGCAGTCGGTTTTTCAGCTTATAGCCTTTTTGCATCACCGTACTGACGTGATTTTCTTCCATATCGTCACGCTGCTCAAAGGTTAGAGCTTCGTGTAGTTCTGGTGTAAAGGCCTCACCTACTTCGCCCACCGGCTCAAGTCCGTGAGTTTTCAAAGCATCTAAGAGGAGCTTACGTGTCATTTCCACGCCGGTCACAAGGTCTTTACAGGCCTCGAAGTTACCGTACTGCAGTGCAAGGTCTAGGTTGTCAAGGCTAGGGAGCAGGCTGGCAAGCACTTTTTCGGCGGCATAAGCTATTTGCTCATCGTGTTCACGAGCCAAGCGTTTTTTGTAATTTTCCATGTCAGCCAAAGCACGTAAATGCGCTTCTCGTGCTTCTTCTTGTGGGTCACGAGCGGGTGGAGTCTCTTCTGTATTGAGTCCGTCTAAATCTATTTGCGGTAACTCGTCTTCACCTTCGCCAAAATTATATGTATCTACATGGTCTTTAAAGGCATCCTGTAGATCGTCTTCATGTGGTGTGTTTTGAGCGTTGTTGTATTTTTCGTGTGCTTTTTTTTGTGTCATAAAAGTCTCCTTAGCAAAAGTTAAAAATAAGCAAGCCTTGGCTATCTGTCAAGGGTAGAAAAGTATGTCTGTAAAGTGAAGGTACTATATTTCGGTATGAAGAATTTTCTGGCTTGACTTTGGGCACGAGAGAGGGCTCTTTCTTAAAAGCTTTGAAATATAACTATTGCATTGTAAGACTGATTTATACATTACAGTGGTGCATGTGGTGGCAATTAAGTATCTAGCATTGTGCCTTGCGCTTGCAATTTATGTATATCTAGCATAGACTTAGTGTGTTATTAATTTTTCCATATATCTTTATAGTATTGGGTATGAATATGACTGCAAAAGAAATTCGTGATCAATTGGTAAGAGCCAAGATTATGTACACACAGAAAAAAAACCTTGAGTGTGTTGGTGCCATTATTATGGCTTTGCGCAATATGGGGGATGCGGTGCCGTCACCGGAAGTAGGCGGTGCTTTGCGTGAAGTGGTGACGCTTATTGGCAAAGAACCTATGGTTACAGACATTACAGGAGAACCTATTGTCTATGTGCAAGGGCAGGAAAAGGCGCTGCTTGTGCCTTTTGCTCATGTGTTTAAGACGGTTATGGCAAATAAAGATAAAGAAAGTCATGCCGAGGCAAAAGTTCGTAAGCTAAAAATTGATAAAGCTTTTAATGATGCGAAAAAATTTTTGCAGCAAAATAATGTTTCGGAAGCAGATCAGTGCTTTAGCGAAGCTATCAAGTTTTATAAAGATGAGCATACTCTTTTTGCTCTCATTGGTGAGGCACTTATGGAAGCAAACGCTCCTAAGCGGGCTTTTCCCTATTTAAAGAAAGGTGTTGAAGTAGATAGCAAAAGCCAAAAAGTACGAGATTTGTATGAAAAATGTGAGGTATTGCGAAAGCAACCTAGATAATACTATAACACATTGCGATTATTAAATATTAAAGGGAGTATATGTAACAACATGTACTCCCTTTATTTCATTGCGCCGTGATGTATTATTAAAAATAGGGTGTGGTCGCTATGAAAGTTTTTTGAGGGGCTTGGGGGAACTTTTTTTCAAAAAAGTTCCCCCAAAAAATAAAAAACTAAATTCCCATAATGTTATAGCCGCCATCCACATAGATAATCTGTCCTGTGACGGCGCTGGATAAGTTGGAGGCAAGATATACAGCGGAGTTGCCCACATCTTCGGTAGTAACCTTGCGGCGTAGAGGGGCGTGTTCTTCAATATGTGTGAAGATATTTTTAAGGCTAGACACGGCGGAAGCGGCCAGTGTTTTGATGGGGCCTGCGGAAATGGCATTGACGCGAATATTTTTTGCACCAAGGTCATAGGCGAGGTAGCGCATAGAACATTCTAAGGAAGCCTTGGCTACGCCCATGACATTGTAGCCGGGCAGCACTCTTTGTGAACCATTGTAGGTCATGGTAATGACGGAAGCGCCGTCGGCAAGCAGGGGTTCAAAGGCTTGGCACACGGCGGTGAGGGAGTAGGAGGAAACGTCTTGTGCCAGCTGATAGCCGGGGCGTTTGGTATCGAGGAAGCGACCTTGGAGGTCTTCACGATTGGCAAAGGCTACTGAATGGATGAGGATATCAAAGGTTCCCCATTGTTCTTGAACAAATTTTACAGCTTCGGCTATTTGTGTTTCGTCGCACACGTCAATGGCAACAGTAAATTCACCACCCATTTCTTCGCTGATAGGTTCTACACGTTTTTTAATGGCATCACCCACATAGCTAAAGGCCATACGTGCACCTTGGGCTTTAAAGGCCTCGGCTACGCCGTAGGCAATACTTTTATTGTTGGCAACACCAAGGATGAGTGCTTTTTTTCCTTTAAGTAACATAGTTATTCTCCCTATTGTGCGTTGAAGGATGTACCGGTAAGAATTTCGTAGGCTTTAGCATAACGCTCTGCTGTGGCCTCAATGACGTCTTGTGGTAGCGTCGGTGGCGGTGGTGTTTTATCCCAAGGTTGCTTTGCAAGCCAATCACGAAGGTACTGCTTGTCAAAACTTGGTTGTCCACGCCCTTCTTCGTATTGGTCAGCAGGCCAAAAACGTGAAGAATCAGGGGTCATGACTTCATCAATGAGTACAAGTTCGTCATTGACAAGACCAAACTCAAATTTTGTATCCGCCATAAGGATACCACGAGTGGCGGCATAGGCGCGACCTGCTTCAAAAATGCGTAAAGAAACATCTTCTACTTTGCGGGCTATGTCGTCACCAAGAAGCTTTCTGGCAGCTTCTACGGTAATATTTTCATCGTGCTCGCCAATTTCTGCCTTGGTGGACGGAGTAAAGAGTGCAGGCTCCAGTTTGGCGGATTCTTTAAGGTTTTCAGGTAAGGTATAGCCACAAAGAGTGCCGGTTGCTTTGTAATCTTTCCAGCCGGAACCAGTCAAACAACCACGAACAATACATTCTACAGGCAAGGGCTTGGCTTTTTTTACTAAAACAGAGCGCCCTTCCAGCTCGTCTTTCCAAGGATGTAGTGCAGCGGGATAGGCATTCACGTCACTTTCTATGAGGTGATTGGCAATAATATCCTTGAAGCGTTCCATCCAAAACAAGGTGATTTTATTAAGAATAACACCCTTGTATGGCACTGGCTCGTTCATGATAACGTCAAAGGCCGACATGCGGTCGGTAGTGACGATGAGCAATGTTTCTGCGTCAATTTCGTACATGTCTCGCACTTTTCCGCGTGCAATAAGCGGAAAGGCATCTACGGTGGTTTGCATGACTACTTTCATATATCCCCCTACAGTTATTTCAAAGTTTCAAGGCCACAACGAGCCGGAAAACTTCCCGGTAAATCTATCGTTGGCAGCTCTAAGCATTGCCTTGCTACGCCCTGCATAATGTTGGCGTTCCAAGGTATTATGTCGTAAATTTCTCCGGTATTAGCCACATTGTACTTCGTGACCATACCCGCATCATTAAGATGAAAGAGCACCATGCCCCCATCGTCTGCACTTTGCTCCCTACGTGAAGAGCCGCCAAGTAACCAGCCGTCTTCAACGCGTAAGGCACCACGCAAAAAATGTGAATCTGTCACTTTCCATGCACAATCAAAGTTCAGTCCGCCGTTGTTAGCCGGTACAAGGCGATAAAAATCGCCTGTGGATGAGGAGCAACAATAAATACTACCGGCATGCTCCACCAAAGAATGCGGACAATTTAAACCCGACGCTACCACAGAAGTGACCGTCTTGCCCCCCTTTCGGCGCATGTAATAAATCAAGCCCAGCCCTTCTTTTTTCCATGAAGGGCAATGTTTTTGTACCTCCCTAAAGGGCTGGTGCGAAAAGGCCGAGAGCAAAAATCCCTCACGCCACGCCAAGATATCATTACAATGAATGGCGTCGTGTGGCAATGGAATTTCGCTGGCTTCCCACCCCTGCAAAGGAGAACTGCTTAAAATAATGTCACTTTCTTTATTGTAGAGCAAAACACGAGAATTGCCCGTATCCACAATAGCAAGCATGTCTTGGCTTAAAGCTTTAACACTGTGTGCTAAGTTATCCATGGGGCCTGGGAGGTTTTTGTGTACCACCCCATCAGTGCCTAGGCGGCTGAGCATATTGTCAGAAGCCACCCATAGAGAATGCTCGTCTGTGCAAATGCCGCATACCCGCAAGACATTGCCAGGGCAATACCAAAATGGAGTATGCGTTTTTGTATCGTAACCCACAAGGGATACGGCACTGTTGACACAGCCAAGTAAGACTTTCATGGTGCTCCTATGAGTTTTATTTAGTTTTTTTGGGGGGAATCTTTTTTGTGGACAAAAAAGATTCCCCCAAAAAAAAATTAAAGAATCTATTCAGCCCCTTTTTTCACGCGGCATTCAATGGACTTAGCATGTGCTTCTAGTCCTTCAAGGCGAGCCAAGCGGGCTATGGCGCTGGCATGTTTTTGCACAAAGGACGGTGAAGCTGCTACAATGGACGAACGTTTATAAAAAGTTTGTACCGACAAAGCCGAGGAAAAACGTGCTGTACCCATGGTAGGGAGCACATGGTTTGGCCCTGCATAATAGTCCCCTACGGCTTCAGGGGAGTGAGAACCCATAAAGATGGCGCCAGCATTGGTGATGCGGGGCATCATACCCCATGGATCTTTGACACATAGCTCAAGGTGCTCTGGTGCTACTTTATTGGCAAGGGCAATGCCTACACGCATGTTAGGTACTACCACAATGGCGCCGTAATCGTCTAAAGATTTACGTGCTAAGTCTGCGCGGGGTAGGGCGGCGCACTGGGTGTTAAGCTCTCGTTCAATGGCTTCTGCCATGAAGGGGGTGTCGGTAATACACACGGCAGAGGCTAGGCTGTCGTGCTCTGCTTGGGAAAGCATGTCGGCGGCGACCCAAGCGGGATTGGCGCTTCCGTCTGCTAAAACGAGCACCTCGCTGGGGCCGGCAATCATATCAATGCCCACACGTCCTTGCACCATGCGCTTGGCGGTGGTTACATAAATATTTCCGGGGCCCACAATGACGTCAACAGGCTTAATGCTTTGGGTGCCATAGGTTAAGGCAGCAATGGCCCAAGCTGATCCTAGACAATATACTTCATCAATGTCGAGTAGGTGTGCCACGGCTAAAATATGCGGGTTGATACTACCGTCCTTGCGAGGAGGAGTTACAACCGCAAGACTGGTGACACCGGCCACTTGTGCCGGAATGGCATTCATGAGTAAGCTTGAAAGCAGAGGCGTGTTACCGCCTTGCCCGCCAGGCACATAGAGGCCGGCTCTGTCCACGGGAAGCACTTTTTGCCCTAAAATTGTTCCGTCCTCACGAGTAACAAACCAAGATTTTTCCACTTGTGCTTCGTGGAAGGTGCGAATGTTTTGTGCTGCTTCTGCAATGATGTGCATATCTTCGCCGGCTACCTGCGCAGCGCCCTTGGCAATGTCTGCCACGTCAAGGCGCAAGGAAAAATCTTCAGGAAGGTTTGGGCAGTCGAAGCGCTTGGTATATTCTAAAAGTGCAGTGTCGCCACGTTCTTGTACGTCGTGCAAAATTTTTTGTACGACACCGTCGACGGTTTCTTCTGTATTTTCACGCCCTTTTAGAATTTTCTCTAAAAGCGGCCAATCTTTTTCTGTGGTGCATTGTATGATGCGACAGGGCATAATGTCTCCTTATGACAGATAAAACATGTAAGTCTTACTGTCCTCCTTGTAGCAAAGGACAAAGAATGATACACGATGTTGTTATAAAAGTCGAGCTTTTGTACTTGGGCTGGGTTGAGCTTAATGTGTGGAAAGCACAGGCCTCGTTTATGTGAATGCGCCTCGTAAGCGCTTACGTTGACAGGCCTTTAGGTTTACGTTATGTGGTGGAGAATAGAAATTGTAATTATAATAGAGTTTTTCACTATGAGCATTATTAGCCATTATTAATCTTGGGAGGGAAACACCATGGCCTACGATAACACTAAGGATTTATTTCTTGATACTGGCACTAAACAAACATCCAAGACCTATACAGCCAAGTCACAAAAGACAGTCATTGATGATATCATAGGGCCAAGTGATACTGAGCATCGTGTTGTTTCCGGTGATATACGCGGTGCAGATAAGTCCACCATTAAGGGCGGCAATGACACCATTGATGCGTCTACGGAGTACTTAAAAAATGCTACTATCACCGGCGATGCCATGGTGGTGAGTGGCAGCAAGCTCACCGGTGGTAATGACAGGATAACTGTTCTAAGAATAACGCACGGCGATGCCAATATACTTGGTGATGCCAAGAGTGTCTCCAATAGCACGGTCACCGGTGGCAAGGATACCATAATCGTTTCTGGGAGTATTACAGGTACAGCAAGCAATAAAGCGCTTATTTCAGGTGACCTTGAGACCTTCAGCGGTACCAATAAAACGTTTACCGCCGGCAGTGATATTATTACGCTTAGAGGTAGTTCCAGCCATGTAGAAATTTATGGTGATGTAAAGACCATAACTGGCACAGGTAATAAGCTCTTGGGCGGACATGATGTTGTAACGCTTGGTACGACCACCTTTGGAGAAAGTAGGGTTGTTTCCGACTCTCTTATCGATTTAGGTCAGGGCAATGATACCTTGGTTGCCTATTCAAAGTTGCAAAGTACAAGCATTAATGGCGGCAGTGGTAATGATACCATCACGGTAAATAGCCTTGAAAATATGAAGAGTATTTTGGGCGGATTGGGTGATGATTATATCACTGTTAATGAAACTATCAATACAGGCACCATATCCCAGATAAGCGGCGGTGGCGGCACCAACGATACCCTTGAGCTTGGTAAAGCCATCACCACAACTTTTAGCATGGGGGCAAACCTTCTTAATAGTGGTGTGAAAGTTGTAGATTTTGAAAAGTATGTTTTTGCCGAAGTGGGTAGCGGTGGCACTCTCAATGGCACAAGCGCTGCTGAAAATATTTCTATAAAGCAACTCAGCAGTGGTAAGGCGTATACTTTGGGTGGTGGTGATACTGTTTTTGTGGGGCAAGCGAGCGGTACTGCCCTTGTGGATGGTGGATATGGCGCTGATAAAATAACGGTGAACAATCTTTATGGCTCGGCTGCTGTTTTGGGTGGTTTTGGTGCGGATGTTATTAGCATAAAGAATTTACATAGTGGCTCTGTATATACCAATAACACAGCCAATGCCGACGATGCTGCGCGTGATACCATAACAGTCACTACCATGAAGGCTGGCACTGTTCATGGAGATATGGGCAATGACCTCATCACGGTTGATGACATGCAAAGTGGCAAAATAAGTGCCAATGGCGGCAATGATGTCATAAATGTTAGCTATAAGGCAAATACGGGCGCTGCGAGAAGCATTGACGGCGGCGGTGCTAATGACACCATCAATATAAGCAATAGCGCAGGCTCCATGGAGCTTCTTGGTGGCGCAGGCGCAGACACGTTTACTATTACTAAAAGCGCTGGCAATATAACTCTTGGTGATATTGATACCGCTGTGGACAGCGTTTTTGTGGACGGTGTAAATTATACTACGGATATCAAAAATGCCCAAGAAGGTGGTCAAACATCCATCACCGTGGGTGACTTGACGATGCACTTTGATAAGATATCTCAATCAATTGTTATTGCGGAAAAGATTACTGGCGAGCGAATCTTTGAGAACATCGGTAGCACCCCAGAAACCTTATATCTTGATGGTGCTGTTGCTGATACTGGCTTAGTCCTTCTAAATGGCTTGGGCGGCTTTGTGGTTACAACTTCCGATGGCAAAGGAGTTTTCCTAGAAGCAGGTGATGGCACAGGCGGTGGTATCTATGGTAGTGAAGGTGTTGATACTATAAATATTTCCTCGTCTACTCGGACGAATGTGGTCAGTGGCAATGGTGGCAATGACATCATTACTGTCAATATGGACGATGGCGGTTTCGATGCTAAGTTCTTTGGCGGCGCCGGTGCTGATAAAATTAATATAACTATAAATAGTCCTGGCGGTGCTATTGCTGATGGTGGAGATGGTGATGATATTATTACCATAACAGGTACTACCCAGTATGCAGATCTTGGCAGTAGCACAGGCGGTGCGGGCAATGATACGCTCAATTTAACGTTTACTAACCCAACTTATACTGGATCGGGTCAAGGGTATGGCTACAACATTACCGGTGGTGCTGGTGCGGATAGGTTTAATATAAGCCAAGAAAGTTCCGGCGGGATTAATCTATATGATTTTGACGCTGCCCAAGGTGACACGCTTTTTGTGGGCGCCACAAATTATACCGATGCCATGCAGAATGCTCAGGCTCGGGGTGATGAGTTTATCACTGCGGGTGATGTTACGGTGTTTTTGGACCAAACTGCCTATAGTAAAACAACTACAGTACAAGAACAAGTAGTGTCTAATGATCATAAATATACATACACCAATGCAGATACTGAGCTTGAAATACTCAAACTTGACGGCGGCATCGGTACAAATGGTGTCGTCACCGCGCTGAGTACAAATAATGCTGGTTTTAAGATTACGAGCACAAGTGGTGCCTTTACTATGCAGGGTGGACTACTTCATGGTAGTACCTCGGCGGATACTTTCCATGCAGACTTTGTGAATGGAACAATTAACGCTGGCAATGGCTCAGAAGAGTCTGGTATGTCCGATGATACGATTTTAGTAAATCAACTTGGCAGCTCTGGAACCATCAATGCTGACGGCGGCAATGATGCTATTGTGGTGAATACTCTTGTTGGTGGGGACATATATGGAAATGCCGGTAATGATACTATTACTGTACAATCTGTGGAGCATGGCTACATAAATGGCGGGGCTGGTAATGATACCATTAATATTGTCCAAGCCATTACAGGTAACGTGGAATTTGATGATGATGTTAGCGGAGAAGACGTCTTTTTCGATAACATTCAATTACAAGGTGGTATTGCCACTGGTGCTCTAGTCACTATTTCAGCACCTATGAACCTTATTGCAACCAAGATGACTGGTGGTAAGATACAAACCGTAAACGAAGCCTTGACCGATATCAACATCAATGTACAGCACATGAGCGGTGGTGAAATTGCAGGCAGTACCAATGATTGTACCATAGAGATAGGTACTATGGTTGGTGGAAAGATTTTCACAGGAACGGGGCAAGATACGATTAGCATTGGGGATGCGAAAAATGTTACCATTGAAAATTTTGGCCTCCTTGAATTTGGTAACTCTGTCGACACTGTTTTCTTGCGAGGTGGGCTTAAAGCTGGAGATAAGGTGGTTCTTATTACCACAGGTGATGTCGGTTTTAATGTGTATGGCGGTGAAATTGGTCTGGAACCCATAAAGCACTTTGGTTTTTCCATGGAGGGTGGTACGATTACCGCCGGTTTAGCTGATGATCATATTATTGCGATGAATATGTCTGGCGACAGTGTTATTAATGGCGGCGATGGCAGAGATAGCATTAGTGTCGGTATGGACCCTGAAGTAGTACCAGGTAATATTTGGGATATTAACTTCACCAGCGGCACCGTGAACGGCGGTGCAGGCAATGATACTATTACAGTAGGCATTGATAATACGACCACCGCCGATGCCAAGGTGACAGGTGGTGAAGGGGCTGATACCTTTAATATCCATGGCTCGCAAGGCAGCTCTATAACCATAACTGACTTTGATGCTACCGACGCCATTCAAATTTTTAATGCTAATACAGCTGTTTATGATGATGTTACCGCCGATGCGCGCAGTGCCCAAGAAAGCGGTACATCCTATGTGTATAACAGTGACATAACTATCCACTTTGGCTAAGTTTTTTTGGTAAGAATTTAATTTAGATAAAGCCCTCTGCGTGCATTGCAGGGGGCTTTTTATGAGCTATGCAAAGGTCTCTGATGAGCATGTGTAGCGTAAGTGCGCCTCGTAAGCGCTTACGTTGACAGGGCTTTAGGTTTACGTTATGTGGTGGATATTGTAATTATAACTTTAAATAGAGTTTTTCACTATGAGCATTATTAGCCATTATTAATCTTGGGAGGGAAACACCATGGCCTACGATAACACTAAGGATTTATTTCTTGATACTGGCACTAAACAAACATCCAAGACCTATACAGCCAAGTCACAAAAGACAGTCATTGATGATATCATAGGGCCAAGTGATACTGAGCATCGTGTTGTTTCCGGTGATATACGCGGTGCAGATAAGTCCACCATTAAGGGCGGCAATGACACCATTGATGCGTCTACGGAGTACTTAAAAAATGCTACTATCACCGGCGATGCCATGGTGGTGAGTGGCAGCAAGCTCACCGGTGGTAATGACAGGATAACTGTTCTAAGAATAACGCACGGCGATGCCAATATACTTGGTGATGCCAAGAGTGTCTCCAATAGCACGGTCACCGGTGGCAAGGATACCATAATCGTTTCTGGGAGTATTACAGGTACAGCAAGCAATAAAGCGCTTATTTCAGGTGACCTTGAGACCTTCAGCGGTACCAATAAAACGTTTACCGCCGGCAGTGATATTATTACGCTTAGAGGTAGTTCCAGCCATGTAGAAATTTATGGTGATGTAAAGACCATAACTGGCACAGGTAATAAGCTCTTGGGCGGACATGATGTTGTAACGCTTGGTACGACCACCTTTGGAGAAAGTAGGGTTGTTTCCGACTCTCTTATCGATTTAGGTCAGGGCAATGATACCTTGGTTGCCTATTCAAAGTTGCAAAGTACAAGCATTAATGGCGGCAGTGGTAATGATACCATCACGGTAAATAGCCTTGAAAATATGAAGAGTATTTTGGGCGGATTGGGTGATGATTATATCACTGTTAATGAAACTATCAATACAGGCACCATATCCCAGATAAGCGGCGGTGGCGGCACCAACGATACCCTTGAGCTTGGTAAAGCCATCACCACAACTTTTAGCATGGGGGCAAACCTTCTTAATAGTGGTGTGAAAGTTGTAGATTTTGAAAAGTATGTTTTTGCCGAAGTGGGTAGCGGTGGCACTCTCAATGGCACAAGCGCTGCTGAAAATATTTCTATAAAGCAACTCAGCAGTGGTAAGGCGTATACTTTGGGTGGTGGTGATACTGTTTTTGTGGGGCAAGCGAGCGGTACTGCCCTTGTGGATGGTGGATATGGCGCTGATAAAATAACGGTGAACAATCTTTATGGCTCGGCTGCTGTTTTGGGTGGTTTTGGTGCGGATGTTATTAGCATAAAGAATTTACATAGTGGCTCTGTATATACCAATAACACAGCCAATGCCGACGATGCTGCGCGTGATACCATAACAGTCACTACCATGAAGGCTGGCACTGTTCATGGAGATATGGGCAATGACCTCATCACGGTTGATGACATGCAAAGTGGCAAAATAAGTGCCAATGGCGGCAATGATGTCATAAATGTTAGCTATAAGGCAAATACGGGCGCTGCGAGAAGCATTGACGGCGGCGGTGCTAATGACACCATCAATATAAGCAATAGCGCAGGCTCCATGGAGCTTCTTGGTGGCGCAGGCGCAGACACGTTTACTATTACTAAAAGCGCTGGCAATATAACTCTTGGTGATATTGATACCGCTGTGGACAGCGTTTTTGTGGACGGTGTAAATTATACTACGGATATCAAAAATGCCCAAGAAGGTGGTCAAACATCCATCACCGTGGGTGACTTGACGATGCACTTTGAGTCGACAACGGCAGAAAATGTTATCAAAGAAATGGTCACGAACGAAAGAAGTTTTGTGAACTCTACCCTCCCCCAAGATCCTCTCTATCTTGATGGTGGTATTGGTGCTAACGGTATCATAAACCTGCAAGGGGCAGGCGGTTTTGTGGTGACAACTTCCGATGACACAGGTGTTGTGCTTGAATATGACAGCACCAATGATGCCGGTGGCACTATACATGGCAGTGAAGCCGCTGATACAATTAAAATAGCTGCTATTGACGGGGACTGCACAGTCAATGGTAATGGCGGTGATGACACATTTAATATAACCAGCATGGATGGTGGTACTGTCAATGGTGGTGCTGGTAATGATACTTTCACCATAAAGAATTTAAAATGGGCTAACATTGTTGGCGGTGCTGGTAATGATACTGTTACTATAGCCAGTGCTCCCAACCCAGTTAATGCTGATGGTGGTAGCGGCACTGATACTCTTACCTTTACTGGCGAGATTGGGGTGGGCGAAAGCTTAGGTATAGGCGACGTTACAGGCTTTGAACATATTGTTGTAGAAGCCTTAAAGACAGGTGAATTTCTTTTGGGGGCTGGGAGTGAAACGGATGCTAAAATAACCATCAACAACATGGATGGTGGTAGTATAAGGCTCAGTGCAACAGCTAATGACTATCTTTCTGTGGATAAAATCGCGGGTATTGAAATAGATGGCGGCTTTGTTGAAGATACAGACACCCTTGAAGTGCGTGATGCAGTATCAGGTGTAGTGAATATGGATCACGTAAAATTTTTCGAGAAACTTATTTTCAATCAAGTTGATGCAGGTGCGAACATTCAGATACCATATGATATTAACGACATAACTATAAAGAATTTAAGTGGTGGTACCATGAGCATTGGCTCATTTGAGAGTACCTTCACCGCTACTCTTACTGGCAGTTCTGCAGTGCTTACGGCCGGTTTCGGTAAAGATGTTTTTAAGCTCAGCGCGTCCAGTAAACAGACTGTGGAAATTAAGGATTTTGAGTTCAATGAGACAGGCGTATTAGATTCATTGTTTATCGGTAATACCGATGTGACGAGCCAGATTAACGAAAGTGCAGGAAGCTTTACCCACGGTAATATAACCGTTAATTTCACCTAGATGCTCTAAACAAGCATATATTGTTAAAGGCCTTTGTGTAAAATATTGCATGAAGGCCTTTTTTTGTTATATCAGTAGTGCGGCATTGTAATTTTATAAACTTATGGGTGCCTGTATAAGCATTGGTAAAATTTTTTTCGCAGTGCAGAACCTCCGCTTCGCTTCGCCGCCGCAAATGGCTCAAAAAACATTCCCAATCCTCATACAGGCCATTGCTGGCTGATGTGAAAATTTCTATAAATGAGCTTGAAGTTACAATATTGTCATGCCAACATAATGGAGTATGTGTTTCCGGTGACATGCGTGGGGCGGATAAAACACGGCGATGCAAAGAGTGTGGCCGGCACAGGCAATACGCTCTTGGGCGGACATGATGTTGTAATGCTTGGCACTACTGGTTTTGGGGAGAGTAGGGTCGTTTCTAATTCTATTGTTAACTTAGGACAGGGTAATGACACCTTAACTGTCTATTCAAAGTTGCAAAATACGGACATTTATGGCGGCAGTGGCAATGACACTTTTGGCTTGAGCATTGGTGAAGGTGCTACGCATAGTGTGCAAATAAAGAACTTTGAGGCTAATGGTGTTGATACGCTTTTAATCAATGATGTTGATGTGACGAGCCAACTCATCGGCGAAATTACCTTTACTTATGATAGTGTCACTATTAATTTTGTGTAGGATAGCATAGCTTGGCTGTAAAAAAACAGCCATATACGTTTTGTATGTAGGCCCTTTGTGTAATGCATTGCACAAGGGGCTTATTTTTTGTATTATAGTGTTTACAAATAGGCTAGAGAGTTTTACTTTATTGTATGCCTTATTTCTAATAATTCGCATATGAGCTTTACATGGGGCGTAGATGGTGTAAAATTTTCAAAAAAGGAAAAAAATCACAAGCGAACCCTTTCGTAACTTATTAAAAAATAAAATAAAATAAACTTTGTTATAAAAAAGCGCAAAATAGACTGTTCAATCAAACAGTTTTGTGTTAGCAAGAAATTATTAACGCAGGACTTTGGTATGCTTTCGGCATACCCCAAGTATTACCGGTGCATGATGCACCACTAAAAAGGAGTACACTATGGCAAAGATGAAAACTATGGATGGCAATACCGCCACCACGCACATTGCGTATGCTCTCTCTGACACTGCGGCTATTTATCCCATTACACCTTCTTCGGTGATGGGTGAGCTTGCTGACGACTGGGCTGCTGCAGGGCGTAAAAACCTTATGGGCCAAAAGCTTGTGGTGCGTGAAATGCAATCAGAAGCAGGTGCTGCTGGGGCTGTGCACGGCTCTTTGGCCGCCGGTGCCTTGACCAGCACCTTTACTGCATCTCAAGGGCTTTTGCTCATGATTCCCAATATGTACAAAATTGCGGGTGAATTGCTTCCCGGTGTATTCCACGTTTCAGCTCGTGCTCTTGCTTCTCATGCGCTTTCTATCTTTGGTGACCACCAAGACGTTATGGCTTGCCGTCAAACGGGCTTTTCCATGTTGGCCTCTGCTTCTGTGCAAGAATGTATGGACTTGGCGCTAGTGTCGCACTTGACCGCCATTGATTCGTCTGTGCCATTCTGTCACTTCTTCGATGGTTTCCGTACCTCTCATGAAGTGCAAAAGATTGAAACCATTGACTATGAAGATATTATTCCTCTTGTAAACTGGGAAAAGGTAGAAGAGTTTCGTGCCAATGCCATGAACCCAGAACACCCTCATGTTCGTGGTACTGCACAAAACCCTGACATTTACTTCCAAAACCGTGAAGCCTGTAATAACTTCTACACCGCTGTGCCCAACATGGTCATAGAAAATATGAAGAAAGTGAGCGCGCTGACCGGTCGTAAATATAAACTTTTTGACTATGTAGGCCATCCAGAAGCAGATCGTGTTATCATTGCCATGGGTTCTGCATGCGAAGTTATCGAAGAAACCATCAATTATTTAAATGCGCAAGGACAGCGTGTGGGTCTTGTGAAAGTGCGTTTGTTCCGTCCTTTCTCCATTGAGCATATGCTCCAAGCCATCCCTGCCACTGTGACTAGTATCACCGTGCTTGACCGCACCAAGGAGCCTGGCGCCCTTGGCGAGCCATTGTATCAAGACGTATGTACAGCATACCTTGAGCGCGGCACACAGATTGTATCCCCCACCATTGTGGGCGGTCGTTATGGTCTTGGTTCTAAGGACTTTACCCCCGGCATGGCAAAGGCTGTGTTTGACAATATGCTCTGCGTTGCCCCCAAAAATCACTTCACTGTGGGTATTAATGATGATGTGAGCTTCACCTCCTTGGATGTGGAAGAAGAAATCAACACCGTGCCCGAAGGCACCGTGCAGTGCAAGTTCTATGGCCTTGGTGCTGACGGTACCGTAGGTGCAAACAAGCAAGCCATTAAAATCATTGGTGACAATACAGACATGTATGCACAGGCGTACTTTGCCTATGACTCCAAAAAGTCTGGCGGTTTTACCGTATCTCACTTGCGCTTTGGTAAGCAGCCTATTACCTCTTCCTATCTTGTGACCCAAGCCGACTATGTGGCTTGTCATAAGTCTGCCTATGTACATCAATATGATGTACTCGAGGGCATTAAAGAGGGTGGCACCTTTGTGCTTAACTCCGAGTGGAGTGTGAAGGACATGGAGAAAAATCTTCCTGCCGCCATGAAGCGCACCATTGCTGCCAAAAAAATCAAATTCTATAATGTGGACGCCGTGAAGTTGGCTACAGAAGTAGGCCTTGGCGGACGTATCAACATGATTATGCAAACGGCCTTCTTTAAGCTTGCCAATGTGCTGGACTTTAAGGCCGCTGTGGATCTTTTGAAAGACTCCATCAAGAAGACTTACGGCTCCAAGGGCGATAAGATTGTTAATATGAACATTGCCGCTGTGGACGGTGCTTTGAGCGCACTTGAAGAAATTAAATATCCCAAAAGTTGGCTTACTGCCGCCGATGAAGCCTATTGCTGCAGCACAGGCGGTGCTTCTACCAGTGGTTGTTCCTGTGGGTGCAATGCTGACGAAGATCCAGAATACATCGCCAAGGTTGTGCGCCCCATTCTTGCTCAGCAAGGGGACAAGCTTCCCGTATCCCTTATGGATCCAGCAGGTATCATGCCTCTTGGCACAGCCGCCTTTGAAAAACGTGGCGTAGCCATTGAAGTGCCCGAGTGGGATGTGGACGCATGTATTCAGTGTTGCCAATGCTCCTTCGTGTGTCCCCATGCTACCATTCGTCCTGTGCTTGCCACCGACGAAGAGCTGGAAGGTGCACCAGAAGCCTTTGCAACCAAACCTGCTATGGGTAAGGAATTGAAGGGCATGCACTTCCGTATGCAGGTCTATGCTGAAGACTGCCTTGGTTGCGGTTCTTGCGCTGACGTGTGTCCTGCCAAGGGTAAGGCGCTCTTCATGAAGCCCCTTGCTACACAAATTGACGCTCAAAAAGCCAACCTTGCTTATTTTGAAGAAAATATCAGTATTAAGGATAACATCCTACCTCGTGACACCTTGAAGGGTTCGCAATTGCAACAGCCTTTGCATGAATTCTCCGGTGCCTGCGCAGGTTGCGGTGAACCTCCCTATGTGAAGCTCTTAACCCAGATGTTTGGCGACCGCATGATTATTGCCAACGCCACAGGGTGCTCTTCCATTTGGGGCGCATCCTCCCCCACCACGCCTTACACCACCGACAAGAACGGTCATGGCCCTGCATGGGGTAACTCCCTCTTTGAAGACGCCGCCGAATATGGCTTTGGTATGGAAATGGCGTATCAACAACGTCGTGCCGGTCTTGCCTTGCGCATTGAGCAATTGCTTGCCATGAAAGACCTGCCCAAGGACCTCAAAGAAGCCTGCAAGGGCTGGCTTGAAAATATGGAAGATGCCGAAGGCTCCAAAAAGTTTGGCGAAGACATCCTTGATTCCCTCGACCAAGTGGATCATCCCTTGGCGCACGAGCTCTATCATATGGATGACCTCTTCACCAAGAAGAGCATTTGGGTCTTTGGCGGTGACGGTTGGGCCTATGACATTGGCTACGGCGGCCTTGACCACGTTATTGCTTCCGGCGAAGACATCAACATTCTGGTCATGGATACCGAAGTATACTCCAACACCGGCGGTCAAGCCTCTAAGGGTACACCCCTTGGCTCCATTGCCAAGTTTGCCGCTGCCGGTAAGCGCACCAACAAGAAAGACCTTGGTGCCATGGCCATGAGCTATGGTTATGTGTATGTGGCTTCCGTATCCATGGGCGCCGACAAACAGCAAGTTATCAAGGCCTTCCGTGAAGCAGAAGCCTACAAAGGCCCTTCCATCATCATTGCTTACGCTCCTTGTATTAACCAAGGCATACGCAAAGGCATGGGCAAAACCATGGAAGAAGGCAAGCACGCCGTGACTTCCGGCTACTGGCCCATGTACCGCTACAATCCTCTGCTTGCCGATGAAGGTAAAAACCCCTTCGTCCTCGAAAGCAAAGCCCCCGACGGCACCTTGCATGACTTCCTCATGGGCGAAACACGTTATGCCGCCTTGGATAAGATTGCGCCGGAAGTGTCTCCTGAGCTGAAAGCGGAACTTGTGGATAGATATACCAAACGTTATAACTACTACAAGTTGCTTGCTGACCTACCTGGTCTTGGTGAAATAGGCACGGAAGAAAAAAAAGACGCATAATATAAGTAATCATTGAGTAAGGGGGTGGAGTTTTCATCCCCTTGCTTATATTGAAGTAGGTGCCCTATGTATAAAAGCCTTTATATTACAGCGACGGAAGCACGTTCCGGAAAGTCTGCTCTTGTTCTTGGGGTTATGCAGTTGCTTACCCGTAAAATGCGCAAAGTAGCTTTTTTCCGCCCTATTATCAACGAGCCCATTCTTGACGACAAAGACCATGATATCAGCCTGATGCTCGATTATTTTAAGCTTGAGCAGAACTATACCGATGCTTTTGCTTACACCCTTGAAGAAGCGCGTCATCTTATTAACTACGGACAGCGCAATCAGCTTATCCAAAATATTTTGCAAAAATATCATAGTCTCGTAGAAGAGCATGATTTCGTAGTCTGCGAAGGTACGGACTTTGTGGGGCAAGATGCTTCCTTTGAATTTGAACTTAATGCTGACATTGCCGCCAACCTTGGTTCTGTCATGTTGGTCATTGGCCTTGGGCATGGCAAAAACCTTGACGAGGTTATTGAAGGTACAAAGACTGTTCTTGACCAATTAGAAGCTAAGCATGTAGATGTGCTTTCTGTTATCATTAATAGAGCTGACTATACCGAAACGGAAAAAAGCGATCTACGAGAAGCCCTTAGCACTTGTAAAAATACCAAAGAAGACAATGATCATAAGGAATTGCTCATTTATACTGTCCCCGATGAGCCTACCCTTGGTAAACCTACCATGTCTGATGTGGCTAAATGGCTTGGGGCAGAAACCCTTTATGGTGCCAATCGCATGGACAGCCTTGTGGGTGAATATCTTATCGCCGCCATGCAAGTGCATAATTTTTTAGATTATATTACTGATGGTAACCTTATTATTACTCCTGGTGATAGGGCTGACATTGTACTGGCCTCACTGGCTTCTCGTGTGTCTTCTGCCTATTCTGACATTTCCGGTGTTCTCCTTACCGGTGGCTTGCGTTTGCCGGAAAATGTGCAACAGCTTCTCGAAGGCTGGACAGGGGTGCCTGTACCCATATTGCTGACTGAGCACCATACTTATAAAACAGTACAAATGCTCTCGGCGCTTTATGGACGCATTGAGCCGGACAACCTCCTCAAAATCAGCACCGCTCTGGGGCTGTTTGAGCGGCATGTCAACTCCAAAGAAATCGGTAATCGTCTGGTCACCGACAAGCCCACTCGGGTAACCCCCATGATGTTTGAGTTTGATCTCATCGAAAAAGCCCGTCACAATAAAATGCGCATAGTGCTTGCTGAAGGGCAGGAAGAGCGTATCTTGCAAGCCACGGACATTCTCCTGCGTCGTGATGTGGCAGAAATTATTGTGCTTGGTAAAGCCGAAAATATTGCAAAAAAAATCGTCGATTTAGGACTTGATCTTTCGGGGGTACGCATCATTCAGCCGGAGCTTTCTCCGCAGTACGAAGACTATGCCAATACCTATTATGAGCTACGCAAGCACAAAGGACTGACTATTGAGGCCGCTCGTGAGCGTATGATTGACGCCACCTATTTTGGTACCATGATGGTCTATAAAAATGACGCCGATGGTATGGTTTCCGGCGCTGTGAATACCACGGCTCACACCATTCGTCCGGCTTTTGAATTCATTAAGACCAAGCCTGGCTGTCAAACGGTATCCTCGGTCTTTTTGATGTGCCTTAAGGATAGAGTGTTAGCCTTTGGTGACTGCGCCGTTATCCCCAATCCCACCGCCAATGAATTGTCGGAAATTGCACTGGCCTCTGCGCACACGGCTTCTGTCTTTGGTATAGAACCACGTGTGGCCATGTTGTCCTATTCTACTGGTTCGTCCGGCAAGGGTGCCGATGTGGAAAAAGTGGTTGAAGCCACAAAAATCGCCAAGGAAAAAAATCCTGACCTCTTGCTAGAAGGCCCCATTCAATATGATGCAGCCATCGACCCTGAAGTGGCAAGCACCAAGTTGCCCGACAGTAAAGTAGCCGGCAAGGCGACGGTTTTTGTTTTTCCAGATTTAAATACGGGTAATAACACGTATAAAGCTGTACAAAGAGCTGCTGGGGCCATTGCCATTGGACCGGTATTGCAAGGGCTGAATAAGCCAGTGAATGATCTTTCTCGGGGGTGCACTGTGGCGGATATTGTCAATACTGTGGCTATTACCGCTATTCAGGCCGCCGCTGAGAAAAAAGAATAGTTTTGATGGGGGATGTTTTTTGTGGGGGCGGGAAAAACTTTTGCTAGCGCCAAAAAGGTTTTTCCCTCCCCACCGCCCCGTCCCGTTTCAAAACGCGCCTATATTAAAAAATATCTTGAGGAAAATGTATGAAAATTCTTGTTATTAATGCCGGTTCTTCTTCCTGCAAATATCAACTTTTTGAAATGACTGATAAGTCTGTGTTGTGCTCCGGCGTTGTAGAGCGCATCGGTGCCGCCATGGGCAAGCTCAGCCATAAAATGTATCCCGATACCGAGAAGGAAAAGAAGATTGTGCTAGACAAGGCTTTCCCTACTCATGTGGAAGGTATGGACGAGGTCATCAAGTTGCTGATCGACGCTGAGTGTGGTGTTATAAAAGATGTGAAGGAAATTGGTGCCATTGGGCATCGTGTGGTGCATGGAGGCGAGGATATTAAAACGCCAGTGCGTATTGATGCCAAAGTAAAAGCCATCATAGAAAAATATACTTCCCTGTGTCCTTTGCATAATCCTGCGAACCTTATGGGTATTGAGGTAGCGGAAAAGTTACTCCCTGGTGTGCCCAATGTGGGGGTCTTCGACACAGAATTTGGTGCAAGTCTTGAACCTGCTGCGTATATTTACCCTCTATCCTATGAAGTTTATGAGAAGTTGCAAGTGCGCCGCTATGGTTTTCACGGTACGTCCCATAAGTATATTGCCAAAAAAACCGCAGAATTCTTGGGCAAGCCGCAAAGTGAACTCAATTCCATCACCTTGCATCTAGGCAATGGTTCCTCTGCCACGGCGGTAAAGGGTGGCATTTGTGTGGATACTTCTATGGGCTTGACCCCCCTTGAAGGGCTTATGATGGGTACTCGTTGCGGCACCATCGACCCTGCTATTGTCCCATTTTTACAAGATAAAATGGGACTGTCCACCGCCGAGGTGGATACGCTCATGAATAAAAAATCAGGGCTGGAAGGTATTTGCGGCATGAGCGATATGCGTGACATTCACGCCAAGAGAGAAGAAGGCGACGTGAAAGCGCAACTGGCCTTTGACATGCTGTGCCGCAGTATCAAAAAGCAGCTAGGTGCCTATTTCTTCTTGCTTGGGCGTGTGGATGCCATCGTCTTCACAGCTGGCATTGGCGAAAATGACGACTTTGTGCGGGCTGGAGTGGTGAGCGGCCTTGAAGAGCTTGGCATTAAGCTTGACGTACAAGAAAATAGCATCCGCCGTGGGCATGCCCGTGCCATCAGCACCGCTGACTCCAAAATCCCAGTGCTGGTCATCCCCACCAATGAGGAATTGCAAATCGCTGAAGCGACATTAGAAGTCTTAAACGCGTAAGAAGTACGATATATAGTAAGCATACGTCACCTATGAGGTTATTGCATTTTGCAAAATCCTCATAGGTGACTTTATTTTTGGTAATTACAGAATTGTAGCCACACGCACAATAAAGCTGCATGCGGACAGAGCCTAAAAATACAATTGGCATCGATGTAATTGATACAAGTATTTTTAGGCTCTGTCCGCATGCAGCGTGGTTTTAAAGCTACTCACATGCGAAGTTGTAAAAGCGGTAGAAAAAGTAGCATTCTAAAAAGAATATAATATTAACTGCTTGTGTATGTATAAAACGAAAAATAAAAAATATTTAAAATATTTGTTGACAGTAGGGTGTGTTTAGGGCAGATTGCCTTTCCGCCAAACGGAGCAGGTCACCAATGGGTGAGCGCAAAGTTGGGCGGCGTTTTTCTGAAAAAATAAATTTTCAAAAAAACGAAAAAAGTTGTTGACAAGATGACAGCAACTAGGGCATAAAGCTCATCCGCTGCT
>CAYJHS010000001.1:20754-34658 GCA_964369815.1 uncultured Desulfovibrionaceae bacterium | reverse complement strand
GCCGGCACGCTGCCCTGCCTTAATGCGTCCTTCAATGGCCGCAGCGCCTTCAGGGGATATAACTGAATAATATCCATGCGATAACATAAGCCGCTTATCTGCAAGACCAATGGCCTCTGCACCACCAGAACCACCTTCGGAAATAACAGCCACCACAGGTACACGTAATTTTGCCATGCCATAGATATTACGGGCAATTTGCTGGGCGGCACCTGGGTAATCTTCTACAGGATAGGAGCCAGGCGTAAAAATAAAGGTGTGAATAGGTATGCCTTCGGCCTCGGCAACTCGCATATATTGCAGGGCTTTAGCGTTGCCCCAAGGCTTCACAGAACCGCCATTACGAAACTCAGCGCCGTGGCCTTTCTCTTGTCCAATAACCATTACCGATTGGTTAAAGGTTTTCTTACCTCTGCGTCTGGTAATGATGGCACGGGCAATGAGCATGCTTGGGTCGATGCTATATTCATCCTGCCCGCCGATTTCTGTGAAGTTATCGTAGACATTTTCCAAAATATCCCGCAAGCATACACGTTGAGGATGGCGCACAATACGCACCTTATCCATGGGTGTGATTTTGGCTTCAAGCTTGCGCTCAATAAAGGCAAAAAGCTCTTCTACGGTGACAACTTCCGTATGCGGCTCAGTGCTTTTACCTTCATTGATTCTGGCTATAAGTTGCTCTAATTTTTCCTTTAATAAAGACACCTTATCTTGGTGCTTATCCAAAAAAATATCTTGTATATATGTAAGCCTGTCAGTGAGGCTTTGCAAACGTTTTTCTATCGAATTATCCATGTTAGGCCTTTTTATGCAATGAATTAGGAAAATATATGCTTAAAAACGCAAAATACGTCCGGTATTAGTGCGCAAAAAATTAATGTTGGATTTAAGCGCTTCGCCAGCGGCATTTTGCCCCTGTAAGGTCAGCGTATTCAAAAATTCCACGCCACGAGCTTTAACTTCTTCTATATCCTTGCCCCAAATAATGCCAAGGGCAAGGTTTGGGTCAAACTCTGTAGGGATGACATAGGGTGCATCATTGGGTACGTGGGTTAGCATAGTAAGCCACTCTTGCTCTTGCCAGCCATAGGCGTCAATAGTGCCCACCCAAGGGGAAAAGCGATTGTCCGGGTCTTCGGCAATAAGGCGATATTCGATACCCACACCCTCAAACTCAATATCTTCTTGGGTATAGCCAAGTGGGTCGCCAAGACCAATACGAATTTGCTCTGCCAATAAATCCACTTCGCCCAGAGCTAACCTGTCTTTTACGCTGGAAATACGCGCAGATACGCCATTTTCCACCTGAATACGGGTATTCACTTCCATAAGGAAAGGCTCCCCATCCCGAGTCACAATCCACTCCCAAGTCCCCACATTATCATAGCCCACTTTGCGAGCCATGGTAAGGGAGTATTGAATAATATCTTTCAACACCTTAGCGGCGTCAAAGGTATATTCAATATTTTCTGGATCAAAGCCCGGCGCAACCTCAATGCGTTTTTGTAAACCGGTGGATTGAATAGAACAATTGCGTGTTCCAAAGTGTACAGGATTTTTCCCGCTCCGGTCAGAGACTATTTGAACTTCAAGGTGGTTAAAATCCATGATGCGCTGCTCAATAAGTACGCCTTCGTCCTTAAATTGACGCAATGCATAATTGCGAATACGGCGATACACTGAGCGGAAGTTATCAATATCATAGACTTCTTCAATACCCATACCACCACCGCCGGCAGAAGCTTTTACTAGTACAAGGGGTCGCTTAATGCCGCGCTTAATCTGAAAATCAAAAACAGTACGAGCGATTTTTTCTGCTTCCATCTCATCATAGATGGGGCGGTCAGAGCCCGGTACCGTTGGCACGCCTAGACTACGAGCAAGACGTTTAGTATTAATTTTATCGCCGAGTTCGCGAATAATTTTCCACGAAGGGCCAATGAAAATCAGCTTGCGATCACGTTTAGTTACTCGTCGTGCAAAGCGAAAATCTTCTGCAAAAAAGCCATAGCCTGGATGAATAGCTGTGCAAGCAGCATCATCAGCCACGGCTACAATTTCGTTGGCATCATGATAGGATGAAACTTGGTACAAACTCTTTTCGCCGCCAAGCTTGCGTGCCAACTGCACATGTCCAGAGGCAAAGTCTTCTGCAGTGTAAATACAGGTAAAAGCTACGCCAAGCTTATGGCAAGCTCGTGTAATGCGCATGGCAATTTCGCCTCGGTTTGCCACGAGAACCTTTTCATTACTCAGATCCATCTATATTCCTTTTCATTATCGATAAAAGCTAATATTATACATAACTTACTGCCTCATAGACAGCACAAAAGGCACAGGCATATTTTTTCAATCAAAAAACATGTGTGCCTTAGGCAAAATTTTTACAACTTGTTGACTTCAATAATACGTTTTTGAATTTCTAAAACAAGTTTGTCCAGCGCATATTCTTGGCGTTCGGTTAACTCCAAAAAATTGCAGGCCACAATGCCTTGAGAAGTACTTCTTATCACTATTGCCCTAATGTCTGCAAGTATTACTCGCTGGCGAACTTCCAATTGCAGGGTAATAGTTTGATTTTCTGATAATATTTTTTTGGGTACTTGAAAAGCACAACCAGTAACGCTTAAATCTACGACATTATAAACGTCAGCGCCCTTATTTAAACGGGCTTCAATGCCATTGACATTGGCTCGATATGCAAGCCTTTGCCCTTGACCTTCCTCATCCACAGTAAAAGAAAAACGTGATTGTTGTACCATTTATTGACTCTTCGTTACATCTCTTTGTAAAACAAACTCAACCCGTCTGTTGCGAGCTTTATTTTCTTCCGTAGTATTTGGTAAAATAGGATTGAGTGAACCAAAACCCGTTGCCGTCATCCTGTCAGCTTCAATACCTTGAGATAACAAATAACGCAAGACAGTAACCGCACGCAAAGAAGATAATTCCCAATTATCTTTAAATCGAGCACCAGCAGGAACGGGGGTATCGTCGGAGTATCCACGGATATCAATACGTTGCTCACGCCTTTGCACAAAAATATTCTTAAGCACGTCGAGAATTTTTTTGCTCTCTTCCGAAAGCTCTGTACTATTGGGCGCAAAAAGCACCTTTCCGGGCAAGCGCAAAGTCACTGTGCCTTCATCAAGCACAGCCCCCACTTGCCCTTCCATACCATTTTCCACAAGGAAGGAGCGGATATCATTAAAAGTTTGCTTTTGTGCTTCAATAAGTTCTTTGCGTCTTTTCACTTCCTCGTGCATGGAGCCAAACACCGCCGAAGGATCTTTATTGGAAAGCGAGCTTTGATCGCCCCCAAGTGCCCCTTTGATAGAGCCCATGGCAAGTAAAAATTTTGTTTTTTCAACACTTGACAATGAAAACAATAAGATGAAGAACACCAGCAAAAGCATACTGATGTCCGCAAAGGTCGCTAACCAGCCTTCCCCTTCGTCGCCATCATCATCATCGCCGCCGGCAATGGGATCATCACTCATAGTTTTGCTCTCTGTTATTTTTCACCTTTTTCCGGCCCCTTACGTTCTTTTGGAGGCAAGAAAGAAGACAGTTTTTCATACACAAGATTGGGGTTATTATTTTCTAAAATAGATTTAGCACCCTCAAAAATAATCATTAAAAGTAATTCTTCCTGCATGCTTCTGGCTTTGAGCTTTCCCGCTATGGGAATAAAAAGCAAGTTTGCAATGAGTGCGCCATAAAATGTCGTCAAAATTGCCACCGCCATAGCAGGGCCAATGGCAGCCGGGTCAGAAAGGTTGGCAAGCATCTGTACAAGACCAATAAGCGTGCCCACCATCCCCATGGCAGGCGCAAGAGAAGCAAGACGGGTAAAGACGTTAATACCGATATTGTGGCGTTTTTTCATGGACATAATTTCAATGGCCACGGTGGCATGAATGAGCGAAGGGTCAGCACTGTCAGCAATAAGCTGAGTGGCTTTTTTCAAAATGGGATTGGTAGTTTGAATCTTTTCTAACGCCACAATACCCTGACGACGGCTTATTTCAGCAATGCGCACCATGGTAGAAACTACCTCACTCACCGGTGCGTCCTTGGCAGTAAAAGCCTTAACTCCAGCTCCAATTGCCTGTTTTACTTCACCAAATGGAAAGCACACAAAGATGGAAGAGACAGTCCCCCCCACAACAATCATGATACTTGGCACGTCAATAAAGTTGCCAGGTTCTGGGCCAATAAAAATGGAACCAAGTACGAGGCCAAAACCCCCGAGCATCCCGCCTAGTGTTGCTATATCCATACCGTATCCCTTTAAAGAGAACTCAATTTTTATGTAGTCAATGTGTACTCAAAATAATTTACAAAAATTTTCCGCCTAAAAAGCAGAAAATATGTCCATCTATGTCATATTTTTGCCCTGTTGTCAAAAGCATCCCCACAAGACCGCAGGCTAAAGAAATAAAATTTTTTCTTAGGGCTTCCAAAGTAACACCAACATGTAGGATATATCGGTTGTATGACGATTTTATTAAGAGTTTTGCTGTGATAAAAATCTTTTTTGTTATAAGGGTATGACCTCGCTACCCATAAACTATACAGCACTGCCCTGCTCACCTAACGAAAAATCCACTGGGCAGCGAACTTTTTGCCCAGCCTTATTGCTAAAAAGCACATAGCCGTGCTCCATGCCATATTCATAAATTTGTCTTGTAATATCTACATCTTGCTGACAATACTTAGCGATTTCGTCAATTTTCCCTTCTTTCCACCACTGCAACGCTTGTAAGCCGTCGGCACTCTTTGGACACCCAAGAGTAGCACTAGCTATATTATCGAGTGATACTCGATAGTTCAGTCTATTTTTAATGACTTCAAGCAAATCTAAAGTGGGCAAATCTTTGAGCGCATAAGGGGCAAAAGGCTCAAGCACGGTATAGTCAAAGCGACGACTGTTAAAGCCAATAACTACGTCAGCTTTTTGCATAAGCGCAAACAAATCTCCTAACATATCTTGGGTGTAGGTATAAAATTTTCCGTCAGCACTATCATAAGCCACGGTCACACTAACCCCCATATCCTTGGCCTTATGCCAGCCCCCCACCTCAGCGGCAGAACGACGTGTTTCTACATCAAAAACCACATACCGCACTGAAGTACGCATTTTCTGAGAGCGTTCCAGACTTTTTTCTTCTCGCAGCATGGGCGCAACATCCACCGTTTCACCGGCAAAAATGAGCTCCAACACACGTTTTGCACCGGCCTTGCTGATAGGCCTGTTACCGGAACCGCACTTGGGTGAATGCACGCAAGAAGGGCAACCATCCTCACAAGCACACTGTACCATGGCCTCATAAGTATTTTGAAACAGGGTCAAAGCCTCGGCATAGGCCGCTTGACACAAACCTGCACCGCCCGGCAAAGCATCATAAATAAACACCGCCGGCAAGGCCATTTCTGCATGCAAAGGCGTGGATATGCCACCAAAGTCATTTCTGTCCGCCATCACAAGCAAAGGAAGCAAACCAATGGCTGCGTGTTCAAGAGCATGTATCGCTCCCATAAAATGCACATACTCTTGCTCAAGTTGCTGGCGCACAGCATCGGGTATCACAATCCATAAGCCCTCAGTTTCAAAGGTCATAGGCGGAAAATCCAACGGAATAATAGACAAAAGTCGATTTCCACTGGTGGAGCGTTTTTCATAACCGGTAATGTGCTCAGTGATACGTAAAGTTCCCCAGTATACATGGGTGCCACACAGCGCTTTATGCTCTTCTATATGGATAATATTGGTTTGCTTTTGTGAACGCACCCGAGTAAACCACGAATTTTTGCATTTTTTCGCCACAATACGACGGCTAGCCATGTCAAATTCTATAATTTCATAACTCTTCCCACCATGCAAATACACCGCTCCCGCGTGCGTCTCCTTAAAAGCACGCATGCCGTCTACGCTGCCAATAATCTTGCCTTCAGTATCTTCAATGGTATAACCTTCACCCTGCCCCCGCAAATCCACATGCCGCTGCGGCCTCTTGCGTGCGCTCAAAAATTCCTGTCCATCGGCACTTTGTAACAAAGCCCCCGTGGCACATAGGTCTTGCAAGGCCTTTTGCGCCGCCGCACTCTGCAACCACTGTGCATCCCTATCCTGTGCACGCAAGGGCATTTCCGCCGCTGCGCAGCACAGATGTTTCCGTAAAATAACAGGATTATGCACATTAACCACAGCTTTTTCTGCCGGACGTGAAAAAAACTCCTCGGCATGACGCACAACATATTGATCCAGCGCATCCTCACCCGCCACAAGAACAACGGCGGATTCCTGCCGCCCACGTCCCACACGTCCGCCCCGCTGCAAAGTGGACATAATACTCCCCGGATAGCCCACTAAAATACACACATCAAGAGTGCCAATATCAATGCCCAGTTCCAAGGCCGACGTAGAAATAACCGCAAGAAGCTCCCCACTATGCATCTTAGCCTCAATATGGCGCCGCTCTTCAGGCAAAAAACCCGCCCGATACGCAGAAATTTTTTCCCCCCAACAATTACCAGATGCCCCCTGCTTGCTTGTCTGTCCACTCACCCATAAGGCAATCAGCTCAGTCATACGCCGAGAACGACAATACACAATGGTGCGCAGTTGCCGTACCAAAGCAGATTTTAAAAGCCCAATGGCTGCCGTGGACGCGCTATCCAGAGGATTTAAAAACACAAAATGCCGCTTACCCTGCGGCGCACCCGACTGCGCAATAAGTTTTGGCGCATGCCCCTGCCCCAACAAGTTTTGCGCAAGCTCCTCCCCATTACCCACCGTAGCCGTACAAAGCACAAAGTTTGGCCTTGCCCCATATCGCGCCGCAATACGCTGCACTCTTTGGAAAAGCTGTGCCATATGTGCCCCAAGCACTCCTCGATAGGTATGCGCCTCATCCACCACAATATGCGTCAACCCCGCAAAAAATACACTCCACTGCTCATGATGCGCCACAATACCAAGATGCAACATTTCGGGTGTAGTAATAAGCACATGCGGCGGATTTTTCCGCATTTTTCGTCGCATGTGATCACTGGTATCCCCATCATAAATTCCAATAGTAGGCCTAGCGTCCTTAGGCCAAGGACTAACAAAATCCTCAAAAAAATTCTTCTGATCCTGCGAAAGCGCCTTCAAAGGAAAAAGATACAAAGCCCTTGCATCAGCGTCCTGCAAAAGCGTCTCCAGCACTGGTAAAGTATACACCATACTCTTACCGCTAGCCGTGGGCGTTGCCACCACCACCGCCTCCCCAGCTCGCACCCTGTCCACCGCCTGCGCCTGATGCGTGAAAAGACCCTGCACTCCCCGAGCATCCAAAAGCTTCTGCACAGCAGGTACAAGCGGACGACGCAAAGGCGCAAAAACAGCCTCCTGCGCCGCAAGCACACGATGATGACTCACCTGCTCCCCAAAAGAAGAAGCCAAAAGGGATTGTATATATTCTTCTACTTTCATATGATTTTTGGTAATTTTTAGGGTATTTTCTGAGGGAAACTTTTTTGAAAAAAATTTCCCCCAGACCCCCTTCAAAAAACTTTCAATGCGATGACACTCTATTATTTAAAGATATATTTTGCCGCAACAACATAAAAGAGAACTAGGAACTACAACACTTTGCCTCAGAGAAACTAAAAGGAAGTCTTCAAAAACTATATTTAACTAACACTGTAAAAAGCTAAAACATGCTTAATTATACACCACTTCCCCCCCTCGCGGGCGAACCATTTTTTCAAGTGCGAAGCACGCAGAAAAAAGGGGAGTGCTGGTTTTTGGACGGTTTTGTGCGTATTTTTGATTTTTTCCGCTGGCAAGGAATAAAATTTTTTGCTGCGTAAGCGACCTTAAGGTCGTGCGTATAAGCAAAAAATTATCTGACGCCGCCCAGCGGGAAAAAGGAAAATACCGCAAAACCGTTCAAAAGTGTGCACAGAGTGTAAGGCTTGCCTTGCACCGCACAAAAAATCTACCCACCCAAAAAAGTCAACACACCCCAATACCCCACACCGCACAGAATAAACAAAATCCCAGGAAGTATAACCCTCTTTACAGACCCCGCCAAGCTCACCTTAAAATACTGACACGAAAGCACAAAACAAATATGCAACGGACTCATCATAGCCCCTGCCAAAGCACTCACCATGGACAACATTATCCACGGCACCGGAGAACCCCACTGTAAGGCCTCCACCAAAGCCAAAAGCAAAGGAAACACCGACCCCACCGCCGCTATAACAATACCAGTAAGTGCTCCAATAGTATAACTTAAAAATATAGCACTCAGCCACAAGGCCACTATGCCGCTTTCTGTACTCACGAGCTGTTCTACAATGCCATGCTGGGTCAGCACATTTTTAAAAACCCCAAGAGCACCCACAATAAAGAGCATGGAGCGCACTCCGGGCTTGAGCAAAGTATTTACAAAGCTACGCACCCCAAGGGCATTTTGGTAAAGACAGAAAATAATAGCTAAAATGAGGGCAATGACCACACCATAATCTAAGGGAAAGCCCGGAAAAAACAGCGCAAAAAATGCTTCTAAAGCTAGTGCTCCCGCAAGAGCTATGAGCAAGGGTGCTCCTTCCCAAAAAATTTTCTGCCACACTTTATCTTGTGAGCCCTGATACTCCATGGGAATATGTGCCATTTTGTGCGGACGTACAAAAAAATACCAGCCAATGGCAAAATAAAGCACACTCATGGGCGCCGTCCACAATGCGAGTATCGGCGTTGCCATACCGCTAAAACTAGCAGCTAAAATCAAAGCCGGATACAATGGCCACGTCATTTCTGCAGTGTGGCGAAACCAGTAATTTATAAGTGATTTATCTTGTTCTGGCAGGGGGAGTTCTTTGGCAACGGCATTAATCATAGGGGCGGAAAATACCGCTCCACCGGGCATGGGGAGCAGGCCAATAAGCATGGGAAAAAAGACCATACGGATACGCGGGGAGACGATTTTTTGCGCCAGTGGCTCCATAAAACGCTGCGCCTGTCCCGACGACTCCATGAGCGACGACAAGGACAAGACAAGTATCACCACCGCCCACACTGTCAAAATGGAAACATCGGAAAAAACAGACAAGACGCTGTGTACCCATTGCATGGGGGTACGCTCAAACAACAAGGCCAACGTAAAGGAACCTATCAGCACAGCCAAGGCCAAACCAAGCTTACGCATGATAAGCAACATGAGCACAAAAATACTCAAAATTTTTATATAGGGGAGTAACATAATCTCTCGTTTATGGAAGGTCTGCAAGACCTAGTGGGTAAAAAAGCATCTTTGACGACACTATTTTGCGCCATACACTTCTCTATCCTTGGCGCACCAAACGTCTACTTCTTCCCTTTCGGCAGGAGTTAAGTAACTCATCCACTTTTGGCGCAATGATTCAAAACAGTTAATGCGCAAATCCTTCCATGCGGGGCGGCACAACTCCCAAGGCTTTGGCCCATGAAAATGCACAATGCAAGCCGAATTTTCTGCATCAGCCTGATAGGGGGGCCTATTCCACTTTTCCGGTAAAAGAGTGATACGCTTACCAAAAAAATAGTTGAGTAAGGACTGGTCTAAATTGCCAATTTTATCAACATTTTGCACACAAAATGCCAAAAAATTATGAATATAATCATATTTTCGTAGGCGCTGCAAATTAAAATTTACCACACCACTACTATAGGTCCACATGGGAAAGGGCATGGGAACGGTATAGTCACGTTCACGCCAAGTATAGTGCAGTTGCTCATGTTCATGATAAAAAGGCGCTGTGTACTCTCTAGCCATGGCCATGTACGCTGGGCGTTCAGCCAAAAGTGCGCTGATGTCTTGCTGAAAAAGCACATCGGCATCGCAATATAAAATAAAATCATCTTGCAAAAGTTCTGGCACCAGCGCAAGTTCAAGCTTCAAAAAGCAACCAATGCAATTATGAAATTGCTTGGGAATAACATCTTGTGTAAGCAAGGGTTTATAGCGAGAAACAGGAATATTTTCCTTGGCAAGCGCTTCAAGGACAAAAGCATTTTCGCCGGCGTATATACACAAGCAAGGTACGTTTGCTCCCATTTGCTCACGCAAAGAGCGTACTGCTACTTTTAACAAGCACAAAAAATGTGGATTATCGTCAATGCAAAAAACTATGTGCATAATGTATCTCTAGTATGACGCAAGCGTGGCCTTGGAATGTGGCCATGGAAGGATTTCCAAATCAAGGCTTTGCCCTATTTCTGCCAACATATCTTGTGTCGCCCTTGCCCTATGGGGCGAAAAGACCACCTTCAACACCGCTTGCTGTCTGTTAATAACGGAAAAATACGCTATATGTTCGTAAGCTTCAAGCAAAAAACGAAACATGCCCACCTTTTCTGGTGCAATACGAATAAGTAAACATTCGCTACGTGTAGCCGGCTCTAAAGGCGGCCCAAGTTTACGTTTTTTGCGTTTTCTAGGTTTTGCGCATACTTGTTCCATTAGCTCCAACCCCAATAACGCAAAGCCGCCACCATGCCCATGGCGCAGGCAATGGTGCCAAAAAAAGAACGCGTATAATAGGCCATAATAAGCGAAGGAATAGCCGCTAAAAAATAAGTATTTTCAAAGCTTATAAAAAGTTTATCATCTTTTACAAGCACATCAGGAAAAAGAAGTGCCGCCATAACCGCCACAGGCACAAAGGAAAGCCACTGCAAGGACGCTTTCGGTAAACTTTCTACAGAAAGATACATCAAAGGAAGCACTCGTGGTATGGCAGTTACCAAGGCACACCCCAAAATGGTGAGGGCAAGTTCCATATCCATTAGCTCTCTTCCTTATTTTTTTTATGCTGATTTTTCCACTGTGCCAGACACAGACCAAGGCTTGCAGCTATGACCGTGGCTAAAAAAACATTCCATTGTCCAAGACCAAGCAGCTTTAAGCTTATGCAGCTTGCACCGGCAAAAAGCCCCACAAAGACGTGCAAACGAGTATTGCATTGCGGAATAAAAAGCGCCAAAAACATGGCTGTGAGGGCATAGTCAAGGCCCAGGGGGCGCACATCATCAATAAGCGTCCCAAAGTAAACACCTATAATAGTACCAAAAACCCAAGAAAAATGCGCAAGACCATTACACACATAGAGCGTGGTCAAACTGCGCGCCCAGCCTTTTTGAAAGGCGGTGGAGTGTACACCAAAAGTTTCGTCGGTCAGCTCTAACCCAGGCCACATACGCTGCCAACGTTTAGTGCCTTGCATATGTGTAGCCAAGGATGCAGACATTAGCAAGTGCCGCAAATTAATAATGAAAACCGTAAGAACAACCGATACCGCGCCCACGCCTGCTCCCCACAAAGCCACAGCCACAAATTGACCGGAGCCAGCAAAAACAAAAACGGACATAGCAATGGTGAGCGAAGGAGAAAGACCATTTTTTACAGCAAGAACACCAAAGGCAAAAGCCACAGGAACATAGCCCAAAACAATAGGCAATCCACGCTTTAAGCCTTCCATAGTAGAATGAGATAAAGATTGCATGCCCCTTTGTATAGATTTCTTGTACAATATTCAAGAGGAAGAATTCCTTGGTGTATATTTTTGTCATGGTATTGAATGTAAGATTTTTTTGAGAGAATCTTACAAATAGACATAACCCACAAAAAAAGCCCTTCTCCATGTTCTGAAGAAGGGCTTTTGCCATATTTTTTATTATATTAGTCGTTTTCTTGCTCTAAGCGGATTTTCTCTACCATGGCGGTTACTTTGGGTATTTCGTCAGCGGTAATATCAAGAGCAGTGCGCACATGTTCTTCAGAGTGTGCGGCAGAAAGGAAGAAGCGTAAACGGGCGGTACCTTCCTTTACTGCGGGGAAGGTAATGGGCATGGCATAGACCCCCCGATTAAACAAGGCATTGGCCATAAAACCTGCCACCATGGAGTCGCCCACAATGACTGGTACGTTGGCATAGCCTTGTGCAACGCCTGTATCAAGGCCAAGACTTTGCGCATATTCAAGGAAATATTTACTAATATACTGTAATTTTTGCACACGTTCAGGTTCACGTTGCAAAATTTCAAGCGCTTTATGGCTTGCTGCTGTAAGCACAGGGGACATACCCATGCTAAAGACAAAGCCGGAAGAGCCATATTTTAAGTATTCTATAAGCTCCTTACTACCAGCAATAAAGCCACCGCAGCCGCACAAAGACTTGCTGAGTGTGCTCATCCACATGTCTACATCTGTAGGGTCAATGCCAAAGTGCTCACGTGCACCTCGTCCGGTGGCGCCTAATGTCCCAAGTGAGTGGGCTTCATCTACAAGCAGCATGCAGTCATACTGTTTTTTCAGTTCCACAAGGCGTGGCAAATCAGGAATATTGCCGTCCATGCTGAATAAGCCTTCGGTGACAATAACTGCACGGCGATAGTCTTTGCGTTTTTCTTTTAAGATTTCTTCAAGGGCATCAGCGTCGTTATGTGCATAAGAAATACGAGTGGCACCGGACAATTTTGCGCCCTGCATCAGGGAGTTATGCGCTAAGTTATCGTGTAAAATAAGGTCACGACTACCATACAAGAAGCCCAAAGTAGACACATTAGTAGCATGTCCACTTACATATGTAATACTATCTTCTACGCCATAAAAATCTGCAATGGCTTTTTCAAATTCACGATGTGGTGTTCTTTCACCGCCAACAAGACGACTTGCACCGGCAGAGGTACCAAACTTTTCAGCTGTTTCGGCAACAACCGCTGTAATTTCAGGGTGACCATTCAAATCCAAATAGTCATAAGTAGAAAAGTTCAAATAATCATTGCCTTCAATGCTCGTTGTCGCCTTAGCCTTGCCATCGTGACAAAGAAAAAGGGGATTGCGCATACCCATTGAAGCTCCCATAGCCACAAGACGTTCAAAGGAAAGCTTATTGCGCATGCGACCGAACCCGCGTAAAGACCCTTGCCCCCCTGTAGCTTCTTCCTGCTCAGTGTGCATTGTTTCTTCGGCCTCGGTGTTCAAATCTTGCTCTTTATCCATGCCATCTCCCAGATTGTAATATACTAAATAAGTCTAAATCATTAAAATTTCAGACATTCTGCTTTTTTGCGCACAATGCCCTTATCATGAAGACTACCGTGTACAACAAAATTGCAGACCTTGCAAGAAAAAAGCGTCTCTAGACAAAGCCAAGGATATACCTTAATATATGCGTATAGCAATATGAACTTATAATATAATACTGTATGTTTGCCCTGATGTTGACAAAGCATACAAGGAAAAAACACTCTCATGTCACATACACACACCGCAGATTTAACGTCCCCTGCAGAAAATACCTTTAGCCAAGAATATTCTGAAAATGGTATCTATTTTTCCAAAATTTCTCATGCAGGTAACAATTATCGTCTGGGCGCCACTATCCCAACGTTTCGCCAAGAGCTCACCTCCCTGCCCACAACTCTCAGTGCCGAAGATTTTTTAGCCTTACAGCAAAAAGGACTTTGGCTAGCTCCAGACACCCCAGCACCAAATATTGCCATTACTTGTGGTGGTGTAGGTTCTGTATGGCCTGGTCTTGGTAGATGTTTGTACGACACTTTCCCTGCTGCTCGTGCCGCCATGGACGAAATTGCCAGTCATGCACAATGGGACATTTTGGCACTTATGGATGAAAAGGATATGGAAAAATTGTCTCGCTCACGCTGGCAACTACCCTATCTTTTTTTCATAGAATTTGCTCAAGCTCGTTATTTGGAGTCTTTGGGTTTTACTCCACATATCATGTCTGGGCATAGCCTTGGGGAGATTATATCTTTGTGTCTTGCTGGTGTTTTTGACGCTGCCACAGCATGGCAAGTATTTGACCGCCGTGCTGTATATATTGATGGGCTAGAAGAAGAA
>CAYJHS010000001.1:0-20744 GCA_964369815.1 uncultured Desulfovibrionaceae bacterium | reverse complement strand
CCGCACCATGGGAATGATGGCGGTGTATGGCAACCTTGAAACCGTACAAAACATCTTAACTATTTTTCCTGACCTCTATATTTGCAATCAAAATACCCCCACGCAATATATTTTAGGCGGCCTCAAAGAGCAACTCACCGAGGCCAAGCGCATGTTGCGCAAGAGCAAATGTCCGGCAATCGTCCTGCCCATCAATATGGCTTTTCATCATCCGCACTTGCATGTCTTACGCCAAAGCGCCATTGACGGGCTTATGGGCTTAACCATACACGAGCCGAAATTCCCCATTATTAGCAATGTCACTGCCGATGTATACCCAACCGACAAAACAGGTATTTGTGAATATATTGCAGACCTTGATGAAAATACCGTGCGATGGGTGGATTGCGTGCATACCATGTGGCAAAGCTATAATATTCGTCACTTTTTGGAACTGGGCTCTGCAGACAATGTGTCGTGCCTAACTCGAGAAATTAAACCAGAAGCCGTATGTATCGCCGTAAACCAAAAAAACAATGAAGTAGCCTCCATGCGTTCAGCGGTGGCAGCGCTCTATGCACTTGGGCATATCCCTGTGCAAAAATTGCATAGCGTGCCCGTAGACTTACAAAAGCAAGACTCCCCTGCTACGAGCACAGCATCGCACACGGCACCAAGCGCTAAAACATACACTCAGGCTCCTATTCCTTCCCACGTTGCCGACATTTTGCCCATTTTAGCAGAAGCGGCAGACATTGCCATAGAACGCTTACACCCACATCAAGATTTACGCCATGACTTAGCCATACGCTCTAACCGTATTCCGGCTATGGTCTATGCCTTTGATAACAACTTTGGCATTCACATCCAATTTGAAGATGTCATGAATGTTTCCACCATCTTAGACCTAGCTAATGTGGTACGCAACTTACAGCACAAAGGCCAAGATATAGAAAACACGTCGGAACATGTGCAATCAATCGACACACCACACAAAACTATATCTATGCCTTTGCTCAAGAGTTGTTTTGGGCATATTCCACCATACTTACAAGGGTATGCTCCCGGTGCAGCAGATGAAGATATCCCCCCTCCGGCTCTCGTCGTTGGCTCCTACCCCGAAGAGTTAAGTCCTGCTGCTGACCTGCATTTGGCACCCACCGCCACAGTGGCTTTTGACACGATACAACAAAAGGCCCTAGCCTCGCTCGTGTTCTGTCTACCACCAAAGGCACGCATACGCCCTTGGTTATATCCCACTTTGTGCCAAGACTTAACACGCATAAGTAGCGCTTTTTTGCAGGGAGAAAAGGCTTATTCTTCCAAAAAAAATATCTATTGGCAGTGTGAAGAATGCTTCTCTACCCCTGTAAATACACAAGATTTTACGCAAGCAGAGCAAAAAAGTGCTTTACCCACATCTTCCATCATACATACTTTGTATCAAAGCACACAGCCTGCCTTTGCCACTTGGCAGTGTGCGGGCTTTGATCATTTTTCTTTGGAGAACACTGACGAAGAAAATACCGCCCACATGCTGGGAGTTACCCGCGAAGGACGTGTTGATATACACGCCTTTGCAAAACCCACAACGGACAAAAGCCTCCCTAAAGAGTTACACTGTCATACGCACTTTAGCCTGCGTGGGCTCACCGCCAATGGCAGACGCACGGAAACCTATCGTCCCTATGCACAGGCCAAGCTTCTTTTAAGTCAAGGTTCTCCTTTAGCCATATCCTTACCCGCATGGTACAATGAGCATGACACCTTTCAAAAAAAAATACAGCAAGAGCAATTGAAAGCGTTTGCCAAGACTCACGGCTTGTGGCATAGTCCGTGTGGTGATTTTACAGAGTACAGTGCCTATTTTGCTGCGTGTATTGCCTGTTTACAAAAAAGTGTCTTTGACGCTTTGCCTGACGATGCGACCTATACACTTAAAAACATAAATCATATACGCCACTTGTGTGAAACTCCACAAGAACCAGTTGTACAATTTACTTGGCGCGTAACAGTAGATGAAAATAGTTGTCAGCTCAACGGATGCCTCACTAATGACAGCGGCCTTGTGCTCATGACCGTGGAAAACATGTTTTTTATAAAGACTCCTAGGTAAGGAAAATTATTATGTATTCAGTGAGCAAGAAAACAACTTCGCTCTTGGCCCCTCGCCCTAAAACATGGCAAAACACCTTAGCGTGCTGTATCATATCCTTAAGCATGCTTGGTACTCTTTCGGGCTGTGCCTCCACAAAAGCCGACAGAGACGCTCCAACACTTCCTCCTCGTCACTGGCTGGAAGAATCCCCCGGGGTGCCCATCGAAAATAAAAGTAAGCTACAAGCCGCCGTACCTAACCTGTATAATGCGCAAAAAGATTTCTCTTTTGAGGACTGTGTCTTTTTAAGCATTCAGCAGTCCCCTGCACTGGTGAACTCTGCAGTGGATATTGAAATCAAAAAACTGGACCTGACCAGCGCCGTATGGGAATATTTGCCAGAGCCAAGAATGCGCATAGGCATTTCCAACAACCTCACTTCTTTTAATAGCAACAGAAAAGATGTGCCAGCAAACTACGGAAAAACCGAATTTGATGTAGAAATTTATGCCACATTCCCCAACCCCATAGAAACCTACTTTACGCACCAAGCCCGCAAAATATTGCTAAACCTTGCCATCACCACGCACCGCAAGGCCATTAGTGGCGTCATCACTGAAATCGCAGAAATATATCAACGCCTTGAAGCACAAAGGCAAATTTTAGAAATACAAAAAGAGCTCTTGCCTTTAAGCAAAAAAGTCACAGCCTACTGGAGAAAAGTTGAAACAGCTGATGGTAGTCAAGGTGTCTCTTTAAATCTTGCCGTGCAACAAGAGCGTGAAGCCGAGTTAAAACTTGAACGCACCAAGATTGAAAATACCATGTTGCGCACTAAGTTAAAAGCACTTGCTGGGGTTGAGTCTATGCACAAGATGAACCTCAATACTAGGGATGCCGACAAAATTTTTGCTGATTTTAACGGCAATGCCTTAAAGTGGGAAGATCGCTGGGCGCTTACAGAAGATGAACTCCTCCTTCGAGCCCAAGTAAAACTTAAAGATTTTAACATATTAGTTGCATGGGCTGAATATGTCCCCAGCATGACCTTTGCTGTCAACCAATCACCACCCACGGGACAATATCAACCCCCTGCCGGTACTGACGATACATTTTTCCATCTCTACTTTGACTTTCCCATCATTGACTGGGGCAGAAGGTACCGTGGAGTGCAGACCGCTCGCATGGAAAAAGCCAAAGCATTTCAAGAACAAGGTCGTGCCCGTACAAAATTTTCCAACCAGTGGCTTGAAGCACAACAAAAAGTACACTTGGCAGAAACTTCGCGCAAAATCTCTCAAACAAGCCTGGAAGTTGCCCGCATGAAGACCAAGGAAGCGCAAATTAACTTTAATGCCGGTACTGTTCCCTTCCCTGTGCTTGCCGACGCTCAGAAGGCACTCACGGAAGCACGCATTGCCTATGTTAACGCTGAGTTAGAATATAAGCTAGCACAGCTGACATGGATGAGCGTTGCTGGTGTCTTAAAAGAACGCTACATAGGAAAACCCGCTAGGGAGTTATTCTAATATGAAGAATTTACGTACAGTTTTTTTCATTGCCCTTGTTATGGGTATAATGAATTTGGCCCCATGCGCCATACAAAAAGTTCAAGCAGCCGAACAAGCTACCATCTTGAGCGGCAAGGTATTTAGCCCAGTAACGAGATCTAAGGCTATCCCCTTTAATGCCATTATTCAAGAAGTGCTCGTAAAACCTGGGCAACAAGTGCAAGAAGGCGACGTCCTTATGCGCTATACCCTCACTGACGAAGCACAGCGCAGCCTTGACAAAGAGCTACTACGCGGTGCCGGAACCGAAAGTACCAATGCTCAGATTTTGACACTCCAAGGGCAGCTATCCAATGTTAAAGCGCAAAGCAATGTGTCACGCCAGTTAGCAGCAGCCGGTTTGGCCTCAAGCCAAGCATCTTTACGCAGCTCTTCAGAAGTGAACTTACTTGAGCAACGCATTGCCCTTTTGCGCCAAACCTTAAGCAAACAAGAAAATATTTTTGCCGAAAGATTAGAAGAGCTTGGCACATACTATGGCCAAGAAATTACGGAAAACATGCCTCTACCAAAGGTACTCATGTTTACGGCACCCATGAGCGGACACGTCCTTTCCATTGCCACCAATTTACAACCGGGGCAAAATGTGACAGCTGGTACAGAACCTATTCTCATTGGCAAAATGGACCCCATGCTCATTCAGGTGCAAGTCTACGAAGGAGAAATTGGCCGTATCAAGGTGGGCAATGCAGCCACGGTGACAATACCTTCCTTACAAGATAAAGCTTTTAAGGCCACCGTCTCACAAATTTCATGGACGAGCACAGATTTAAAAGTGGAAGCTGCATCCTATTTTACGGTACAGCTAACCATCCCCAACCCAAATTTTGAGCTAAAACCGGGATTCAAGGCTGTTGTACAGTTTAGCAACTAGTAAGTGATTGAAATAATAAAAATGCAAAACTTTTCTGATATACTCGCACAGTGGCCGTTAGAGCGGCGAGAACGTGTTTTGGCAGGTGCCAATGCCAACAGGGTACTGGCTGCCATAGAGCGGGAACGCTTAACCCTTGAAGATTTTTTGATACTGCATTCGCCAAGCGCTTTGCCATAATTAGAAAATATGGCCAGACGTGCCCAAAGGGAAACCCCTAAACACATTGGCCGTGCCATTCATCTTTTTACCCCCCTGTATCTTTCAGACCATTGCACCAATCAATGTCGCTATTGTGGCTTTAACGCTAAAAACACACAAGAGCGGCGGCACCTTTCCTTAGAAGAAGCAGAGTCGGAAGCTCGGGTCATTGCGGCCAGTGGCCTTGGGCATATTCTTTTGCTTACCGGTGATGCCCGCAAAATTTCTTCACCGGAATATATTGCTACGGTGGCTCAGCGTATTAAGCCATACTTTGCGTCAGTAGGCGTTGAGGTATACGCCATGTCCGTAGAGGAATATGCCATACTTGTGTCTCATGGTGTTGACAGCATGACACTTTTTCAAGAAACTTACGACCCTGAACTTTATGCGTGGCTGCATACAGCCGGCCCCAAAAGGGATTATTTATATCGCCTTGAAGCGCCTACTCGGGCAGTGCAAGGGGGTATGTATAGTGTGAATGTGGGGGCTTTGCTTGGTTTAAACAAGTTAGAAAGTGACGGTTTTTGCACAGGCTTACACGCATGGTGGCTACAAAAACAACATCAGGGCGTGGAGGTAGGTTTATCGGTGCCACGTATTTGCCCCCATGAGGGAAATTTTGACGTGCCGCACGCTCTCGATGATCGGAGCTTTGTACAGTATATTACAGCTGTTCGATGTTTTTTGCCAAGGGTGGGAATTACAGTGTCCAGCCGTGAAAGCGCTTTTATGCGTGACCATGTGGTGCCATTGGGCGTAACACGCGTTTCTGCCGGCGTATCTACCATAGTAGGGGGACGTGCTTCAGATAGCGGAGACGCCGGACAATTTGAAATTTCTGACACTCGCTCGGTGACACAAATGGTAGAAGCGTTGGCTGGCAATGGCTATCAGGCCGTAACGAAGGATTGGCAGTAAATAACCGTACCTTATAAAACAACACTATAATTTTAACTTATAGAATGTTGTTATTACCTTAACTCGCAAAAAAACACCCACTGACTACTCGCTACCTATGAGAACATTGCAAAAATGCTGGTGTCAATTTCATCGACACCAATTACATTTTGCAACATCCTCATAGGTAACTTACTCCGCTTTGCAATAAACAAACCTCGTGACATACAAAGTTAAGCTTTTCAGTGATATAATATAAAAATGTAATTGATGCCAGCGTTTTATATTATAACACTGAAAAACACTATAAAGCACCTATTATGGACTGCTGAGTTAAGGTTGCAGCCACACTAATAGAGGACTGTATGAATATTGGGAGCGTTTTTTGAACAATTTGCGGCGACGGAGCAAAGCGTAGGCGCTGTACTGCGAAAAAAATTTTACCAAGATTCATACAATTATCCATACACGTTACAAAAACTTCTGAGGGCAGAAAAAACTTTTAAAACAAAAGTTTTCCCTGCCCCCTGCTATTTTTGTGCTATAAAAAATCTACAATTCCTAATGCTTAAATGAACGCTGCCCCGTAAAGACCATTGCCACTTGTGGATTTTTTTCATTGCAGGCCATAATAATTTCATTATCTCGCATAGATCCACCAGGTTGCCCAATGGCCGTGATCCCTTCACTCATAGCGACATCCACCCCATCACGGAAGGGGAAAAAGCCATCAGAAATGCATACGGAGCCTTTCAAGCCACCACATGCTTCTTGCGTACGTTGTTCAATATCAACTAATATTTGGGCAAATTGTTCATCTTCTTTGGCTTTAAGTTTGAGTTCATAAAGGGTCATATTCTGCTCAGTAAAGCACAGAGTATCAGCATATTTTGTATAAGCTTTATGGATAGCTAGCTCCACGCACCCCACTCGATCTTGCTCACCAGTGCCAATGGCTACCGTTGCGCCATTTTTGGCAAAGATAACAGAATTAGAAGTTACTCCGGCTTCCACAGCCCATGCAAAATAGAGGTCTTCAATTTCCTGCGCTGTGGGCTTGCGGGTGGTCACGCTGCTCCCGTTGGCATCGGTGGCTTGTGCGGGTAAGAAAGAGCAGACACTTGTAATACGATTTACAAAGGATTTTTGCACAATTAAACCGCCATCACAAAGACTCTTAATGTCAAGGAAGGAGGAGTTCGTCAGTTCATCAATACGGGACAAAGCAGGAAGTTCCATAATGCGCAAGTTTTTACGTTGTTTGAGCAAATCAAGCACGCCCTCATCAAAGGCAGGAGCCGCCACCACCTCAAAATAATTATCGGCAATAAGCTTTGCAGCCTGCATATCTAATGTGCGGTTGACCACCACAGCCCCACCAAAAGCAGCAATACGGTCACACCAAAAGGCTTTATGGAGCGCGTCCCCAATACCCCCACGAGACCACGCCGCACCACAAGGATTATTATGTTTTAAGATAAGAGCAGCAGGGTGTTGCATGAGATATTGCAAAATATTTACGCCATTATCAACGTCGGTCAAATTGGTTTTTCCGGGGTGTTTACCGGCTTGCACCATATTTTTTTCTGTAATGGCAGACACGATACCTTGATTAGGCCCACGCCACGTTAAGCCGCCACACGTAAGGCTTCCATCCACCATTTGATAAAGGGCAGCAGGTTGATCGGGATTTTCGCCATAACGCAAGCCTTTTTCTTCATTATCAATATTCCATGTACGCCTTTTATACACAAGCGTGTCGTCGCCCAAGGTTATGGTCATTGTCTCAGGAAAAGCATCCTTTTGTATTTTTTTATACATATCTTTTAAGTCGCTCATATTTTGTCCTTTGTAGAAAAAGTTGTTCACTGCGTAGGCAGCGCTTAGCTTTTAGCACAAAAAACCATGACTAGCAATTTTTATACAAACAGCCGTGCTGTATAGGCATGTCCATGGTTTATCCCGCTCCTGCCCCCATATCATTGCTTGGCAAAGCATACATTTTTTGCTAGTATGTAAAGGTATGTCATTTTTTTAGGCATAAAATTTTGGTTTGGCATATGGGAGCAACCATGGAACAACTTTTACTCAAACTTGCCCGTCAGCTTGACGCCCTTGATGAAGCCTCGCTCATGGCTCTTTGGGATAATTATGCAGAAAAAGTACACCGCTTTGAGCCAACCAAACGTTGGGAAGAGGCGGCTTTAGTTTTTTCTTTTATACAGGCAAAGCGTTGGAAAAATCAGCTTTTTAATCATCATTGGGCCAAGCAAGTCCGCCCAGACAATGCCGATAATATTCAGATTTCAAACTTTAGCCTAGAAAAGGACTTTGCACCGCCAAAAGAAGAACCTACCAAGGCCAATATGCTCAACTTCACCCCAAGGCCAAGTAAAGACTAGCGCGGGACAATTGACTTGCATCTGCGCTTAGTGTATACAATGAACGTAATGGACAATTTTCTGTGCACATGCACTTGCTATATTAAAACGAGGTACAGCTATGGCTAATGTAGTTATCGTAGGGGCCCAATGGGGCGATGAAGGCAAGGGTAAAATCGTTGATTTACTCAGTCGCCAACTGGACGTTATTGTACGTTTTCAAGGCGGAAATAATGCCGGACACACCATTTGGGTGGGAGATGAAAAAACCGTTTAACATCTTAATCCCTCAGGCATATTACACAAAAACAAAGTATGTTGCATCGGCAATGGTGTAGTATGTGATCCTTTTGTTCTTTTGGCAGAAATGGACAAATTAGCAGAAAAAGGCATCGATGTTGGCCCAGAACGCTTTAAAATTAGCAAGAAAACCCACCTTATCCTGCCCTACCACCAAGCACTGGACAAAGCTCGTGAGGAGCATAAAGCCGGCAAAAAAATCGGCACCACCGGACGTGGTATTGGCCCTTGCTATGAAGATAAAATGTCTCGCATCGGTATCCGTGCCGCTGACCTCATGAATGCTGAACTTTTACGCACAAAAATTGACATTGCTTTAGAAGAAAAAAATACGCTCTTGCAAAGCCTCTACAACGCTCCACCTGTGGACGCTGAGGCCGTATTCAATGACGTTATGCGCATAGCCCCACGCTTTATACCACACCTTGCGGACATTTCCTCAGTGATTGATAATGCTTGGGAAGAAGGCAAATTTGTGCTCTTTGAAGGCGCTCAAGGCATACACTTGGACATTGACCATGGCACCTATCCCTTTGTGACCTCATCCAACACGGTGTCATCCTGCGCATCCTCAGGCAGTGGCGTAAGCCCTCGCAAGCTTGATAAAATCATCGGCATTGTTAAGGCTTATACCACCAGAGTGGGTGCAGGCCCCTTCCCCACAGAGTTACACGATGACACAGGAGAGTTTTTACGGGCACAAGGACATGAATTTGGTGCCACCACCGGACGCGCTCGCCGTTGCGGTTGGCTGGATATGGTGATTTTGCGTGAGAGTATCCGCTTAAACGGTCTTACCGATATCGCCCTCACCAAGCTTGATGTTTTAAAAGGGCTTGACACCATACACATTTGCACCGGCTATACTTACAAAGGTACAGTTATCAACTATCCGCCACAAGAAGAAAATGCCTTGGCAGAAGTAGAACCTATTTATGAAACACTGCCCGGCTTTAATGAAGATATAAGCAACTGCACCACTTGGGAAAGCTTACCGGCTACGGTAAAAACCTATGTGCAAAGAATTGAAGAACTTAGCAAAGTTAAAATCAGCTATGTGTCTGTTGGCCCAGAGCGCGATCAAACCATTAGCTTATAGTTAACGCTAAAAATATAGTAAAGCCATGGCAAAAGTTGCAAAAGATGCTGATTTAGGGCTCAGCCTAGAAGAAGCTCGAACGGCGCTTTTGCCGGCTTTACAAGCGCACTTTGCGCCCACACGCCAAACTTTGACCCGCCTTGGCACAAGCCCTTCCCTACCACAAGTGCTTTTGCTGGAGGGCGCCGTGGAAGAAGAACGTCAAGCCATGGCACTATGGTGGGCGTGCTTACAACAATGTGAGCGTTGCCAAGAACACAATTACAATCACGACCATAGTATCCCCCTTGAAAGCCCCTTACCTGAACCTTGTGGTGCCTGCCCTGCCTGTTTACATATTGGCGCACGCATCCATCCCGATGTGCTGGCCTATGACGGGCGCATATCTAATACTGCCGACAAAGAAACTCCGGGCCCAGTACGAGCGCTGAATAAAGAAAACGCCACCGCCCTTAAGGGGAAGCTTGGGGACACCACCCGTAGCGGGAAAAAACGTGTGGTCATCATTAGCGGCATTGAAGACAGCGCTCGCAGTGGTGCTGCCAATGCCCTCCTAAAGGTGTTAGAAGAGCCCTCTGCCACTAGTATTTTTGTTTTGCTCACGGCGCAAAGAGAACAAATTCTGCCCACCTTAGTCTCACGCTCCATGGTCTATACCTTGCCTTGGCCTGATCCCCATGCTGTGCCCAAGGAGCTTGCCTCTTGGGAGCACGCGCTGGCAAATTTTCTCAACAGCGGTCAAGGTTGGTGGGATTTAACCTCTGGCAAGGGCGCTGTCACTCCAGAAGTAGCTCTGCAAGTGCTCTTACTCTGCCAAAAGCGCCTTGTAACCAGCCTAGCCGTCGAAGACCATAATTTTAAGCAAGGCCCCCTCACACCGCATTTTCAAAAATTTTCTGCGGAAAAACGCTTAAAACTCAGCCAAAAATTAGACGCCGCCAGCGAAGCACTACACTACAATGTCACTCCAAGTCGTGTGCTCAATGCGCTTGTTGTGGATATGTACACCCTTATAAGAACTTAGAAAAATAAGACTATTGCCTTAACTCAAAAAAACTACCGCTGATTATTCACTCCCTTATGAGGACATTGCAAACATGCTATGTCAATGGCATCAACACCAGTTACATTTTGTAACACCCTCCTAGGTAGCTAACCTTGCCTTGCTGCATGCAAAATTAAGCTTTTCACTGGGGTAGCATAAAAATACAATTGGCATCGATGCAATTGATGCCAGTATTTTTATGCTATACCAGTGAAAAGCTTAATAAAACTACCTGCTTCGGACACTAAATTAAGGCAATTGTATATAGAAAAATTCCATGCGTTATAAGCTTAAGATAACCCCATGCTTGACCAGAGTAAAAAACCAATTCATCAAAACAGATTGTTTTTTTGAGCCGCCTATGTGTGCATAGCTTTTTCTCGGGCCAACGCAAAGCCAATAGCAATAAGATTCAAAATACCAAAAAGTATCAAGTCCACCTTCATACTTAACAAAAAAGCATCAATATTTTCTGGCGTTACCGGAGCATCTCCCAAAAAAATACCCAAGGTAATACTAATAATGGCAGTATTCACTAAAGCACCACTGGTACGCATATTACCTGCCACCGAAGCCGCCTGCCCAAGGTGTGCTTTATCCACCGACTCTAAAATCATGGTGGTATTGGGCGCCGCAAACAGTCCAGTACCTACACCAAGGCCAACTTGCGCCAAGAAAAAGTATATCATGGGGCTATCCTTGGTGAAAAAAGCCGACGCAACAAAACCAAGTCCACAAATACCCACACCAAGAGCACTGAGTTTGCTACCGCCATACACAGGCATCAAGCGTCCTGCAATGGGGCTCGTTATGGCTTGCACGATAAATTGAACAGCAAGATAAAAGCCGGCTTGCTTTACGCTCAGACCACGCACCACCTGCAAATACAAGCTAAAAAACACCACCATACCAAAAGAGGAACTATAGTTAATAAAGGCTGCCAATGATGAAAGGGCAAAGACTTTATTATGCACAAGCAGGGCCACATCCAGCAGAGGATACTTGGCCTTTAACTCTAGACGCACATAAAAAAACAAGAAGATAAAACCCACAAAAATTATGCAAAGCCCTGTGGACATATTACTTTTAAGCATGGAAGAGCCAAAAGCAACTCCCGCCATACCAAGGCTGTACACAAAGGTATTATACCAATTAAAAGGCTCGCCCTTACATTGATACCACTCTTCGTGCACGGCAAAACGCATAAAAAGCCATGTGAGCATACCGGCTATACCCGTTCCCCAAAAAAGCCACTGCCACCCCAGATATGCCCCAATAAAACCCGCCACCGGTGGCCCGCAAGCAATCCCCACATAGATGGCTGTAGTGGACAAACCAATATATTGGCTACGATTACCAACAGGGGCACTCACCGCCAGTATAGCAAGCCCACAGGCAGAAAAAATAGCACAGCCAAGGCCTTGGATAAAACGTAAGGCTTGCATATAGTAAATATTATCCATAAAACCCATGATAATATTGGTCACTACAAATACAAAGGATCCACATAAGAAAATACGCCGCTTTCCCCACACATCGCCCATACGCCCGGCAATAAGCTGTGAAATAACAAGACCAAGCACATAAAAAGTTGTGAGTAAACTTAAGTTGTGCACACCGCCCCGTGTGGTGTTTTCAATATCCGGTAAAAGGGAGTTAACTCCGGCAATCATAAAAGGCATGAGGAACTGCGCCGAAATAACGGCGTAGAGAATTACCAAGGGAGAATCTTTTTTTACGGGGGAATCTGTATTTTCTAACATGAAAGCACTTCTGTATAGTGAATTTTATTATGTGGCTATTGCCTTAACTCAGTAAAAAACACCTGTTGATTATTCGCTACCTATGGGGATGTTGCATAATGCTGGTGTCAATTGCATCGACACCAACTGCATTTTGCAGCACCCGCATAGGTAGCTTATTTTGTTTTATAATGAAAAATCTTTGCAGTATGCAAAGTTAAGCTTTTCACTGGTATAGTATAAAAATACAATTGGCATCGCTGTAATTGATACCAGTTTTTTTATACTATACCGGTGAAAAGCGCCATAAAACACCTGTTTCTGATGCTAAGTTAAGGCAATAGCCACAATTTTATTATATGGCTATTTGCGCTTAAAAAGCTTTTCTAAATCATCCCCACTAAAGCGCAACACCGCTGGACGTCCGTGCGGGCAGTAGTCCCTTTCAGTAAGAGCAAGCCACTGCTGCACAAGGCCAAGAGCTTCGTCGTTAGTCAACTCTTGCCCAGCTTTTATGGCATTTTTGCAAGAAAAAGAAATGAGCATGGCAGAATAATCATCCTTGCGCCCAGCCAAAATTTCTTGCACAAAAGCTTTTGCATTTTTAGCCTCAAGCATGGCGGGAAAAGCCTGTATTTCCAAGCTCTCTTCTTGTAATTTCAAAATAAAACCTAGTTTTTCAAGACTCTTCACAATATCTTGCGCCTGCTCCTGCACTGCACTATGCACAGAAATCTCCAAGGGGATGGCCAAAAATTGCTTATCAATATCAGCGTGTTGTATTCGCGCATAAAGAATAAGCTCATGAGCTGCGTGTTGGTCAAGCAAGAGCAAATCCCCCTTGGCATCGCGCAAGACCAAGTAGGTGTTCGCCACTTGCCCCAAGTAGTGTACACCCTGCACACTTGAAACAGCCACACTGCCCCCCTGCACATACGGCTGTGATGGCGGCGGTGCAGGTTTATACATCTCCCTGTGCGTATTGCTTTCAAGGCAATGGCCAAAAGGAGTCGCCTCTTCGTGCAAGCCATGAGAAGCAAAGCTTTGAGTGCTGGGGATGTTAGGTAGAGTAAAAGATTCTTTGGCGTTTTCCCAAGGAGTATCAGCACTCTCAGGAGAATAAATAACTTGTGTTAACTGCTCCGTTTGCAAAGATGCCGCCGTCACTTGCTGACCGCCCATGACTCCTTCAGCGTCAATACGTCCCCAAAAGCCTTGAGGACGCTCGGGTTCATCAGTGCTCAAACTATAGCTTTGCGCCTGCCCAAGCACCGACTCCAAGGCTCTACGCACACAGGAAAAAATAGGGGAGGTATCGCGAAAGCGCACTTCCGTTTTGGCCGGATGCACATTCACATCCACTTCTTCGGCATCCATCTCTAAAAAAAGTACCACTTGCGGAAAGTCTTTGGTGGTAAGACGCCCTTTATAGGCTTCACGCACGGCGGCAGCAAGAGTTTTGTCGTTCACCGCTCGCCCATTAACATAAAAAAGCATACGATCTGCCCGAATTTGGCTCACATGGGGCAAGGCGGCTAAGCCAAAAGCTCGTACCCCCTTGAGTGTCACATCAAAAGGACGCACAGCTTCAATAATGAGCTGTGGCCATATCTGTGAAAGAAGTTCGTGGAGTCTTTGTCCCGCCGTAAAATTCAACGCTGTCCTTTGCGATTCCTGACTTCCAAGGTGCAAGCTAAAGCCTACTTCCGGCATTGCTAAGGCCAGACGAGTGAGCCACTCTTGCGCCTTTTTACTCTCGGTACTGGGAGTCTTCAAAAATTTTAAGCGAGCAGGAATATTGGAAAAAAGATCACATACCTCAATGATAGTACCTCGAGGGAGGGAGGCTTGCGTGCTCGTGCGCACATGCCCGTACTCTACCTCAAGACGACTTGCAATACCCCCACTTTCTGCCACTGCACTCGTGATGCTAAAGCGAGACACTGAAGCAATGCTTGGTAAGGCTTCTCCACGAAAACCATAAGAATAAATAGAAGATAAATCGTTCAAGTGTTGAATTTTACTGGTCGCATGTCGGGTCACAGCCAAGGTCAGCTCATCAGCCGCAATGCCATGCCCATTATCTTGCACTCGAATGCGCCCTTGCCCGCCATTTTCAAGAGTAATATCCACCTGTGTAGCACCTGCATCCAGTGCATTTTCCACAAGTTCTTTCACTACAGAGGCCGGCCTTTCTACCACTTCACCGGCGGCAATTTGATTGCGCAGTTCTGGTGACAACAGTCCAATAGGTTTACGTGTTTTCATGCCGCAAAGTAACCATTATTTTAAAAATGAGCAAGACACTTGCATAAAAAGCAATTTGGTATTATAATGCTACAAAGTGGGCATATTTTTGTCCATAGGCATAAAAAAGGATTGATTATAGTGAAAAAGGACCAGACACAGCACGAAAATAAAAACTTTTCTGTTGTAGATACACAAGGTTATGACCCAGAAATGCTCTTTGTGGAGTGCGGCAAATGCGGCAGTCCTATTGTCTGGGAACAAGGACGAGCTACGGAAATCTTGCACAGCGCCGGCATAGATGCCTTAGAGCTTGACCCACATTGCTTGCTCGTTACAGACGGATGCCCCCGCTGCACTAAAGGCAAGATGTATCATGTGCAAATTTATCGTGTGGAAGCTCATACTGCGTATTGGGGTAATGGGGCTAAAAAAAGCGGAAACGCCTAAATAATACACAAACATGGCTTTGCCCTCAGTAGGGGTAAAGCCATTTTAATAAAAGATGCCGCACAAGCGGTGCTTGCCTTTACATGTGAAATCTGCACCTAGCACACAAAAATATGACCCAAAATCGTTACGCCATAATTACCGTTGATACTGAAGCCTTACCCAGACGTGCCCCTTATGACCATGTACAACGTCGAAATTCCCATGACCGAACAACGAAATCTTTTCTTCCAAGCTACTTTCATCAGTTCAGCTCCCCCCCTCCTTTTTTTTACAGCTAGCACCGCGGTGGGTGTCTTTTTTACCCTATTGTTTATCAGGTACAAACTCCTTTGTGGTGGTTCTCTTACATTCGTGGTCTTTTTTATATTGGGACAAAAATAACTATGCTATCTATAAAGATGACAAGCACATGGATGACTATCATACTTTCCTTAAAAGACTTTCCAAGGACTATGATATTATCACTACCGCCGAACTACTAGACCTTTTTGAACGCGGCAAACTGCGTCCAACGCACACAGAAGATATTGACAAGGCTGTATACTCGTCCTAAAAGACTTTTACAGTACATCGTGTTTACGCAAACAATATAAACTACTTTCATATAAGAGGACACTATGCCCCTAAGACTGCTTTTATTATTATGTTGCACCCTCATGATCATAGCATGCAGTGGACGCTCTGTGGAAGTTATCCAAGGTGACAAGTTCACTGCCATGGCCAATAGAATGCCGCAAGAGCTAGTCGCACGTAATATTTTGGATTCTGACGGAGATTATGTTGCCGCTGTCGGTCTGGGTGATAAGAGTTATGGCGACATCCTCTATAAAAACCTTTCCCCAAGTTTTCTTTTTGACCATGTAGCAAAAAGTAGCGCACCCACCTTTGCCGCTAGCCTTAAAGCCAACGAAAAAGTTGACATGCGCGCTCATGGTTTTAGCATTGTCAACAAAAATGCCAACACCTATATCCGCTATGGCGCAAAAATTCGCCGCATAGATGTAGATATGATAGCCATTACCGACTGGGAAGGGGACGGACAAAAGGACTGGATTGTGGCCTGCCGCTATGTAGGTAGTGTGGGCGCAAACCCACGGGTATTCTACGTGGCGATTCCTGTGTCGCAAACAAAAGGACGCCTTGATGGCAAAGTCGTTGCCGTATATGAGGATCTTGGCGCGACGGGGCGCATGTATTTAAAAGAAAGCGCAAAGCCTGAAGATGCAGAAAAAAAAGTACACCATGTAGTACCAGGCCTGAAAAATGTTACCGAACCTCCCAAAGCCGGTGATGTGCAAAAAAAACCCACCACCCATGTGCAGATAAAAACTTTGTAGCACATATCTGTGCAAAAAAAATTGACTTCTTAAAGCTTGACCCAAGCTGTACTAGTAATTACTATGATTACTACACAGTAAGCCAAAGGAAAATATTATGTCACACCCCCTGTCAGCACCCCTGAAAGTGTTGGATCTTGTCCCTTTTGGTATGGAAACCGCCGATAAAAAAAAGTTTTTTGCTCTGCGCCTTGAAAGACCTGCGTGGGAAAGCTGGCGTCCAGGACAGTTTGTTATGCTGCGCCCAACTTCCTTTGGTTTAGAATTACCTTGGGCACGCCCTTTTGGCATTTGTCATGTAACAGCACAACATCTCATTTGTTTTTTTCAAGTCGTAGGCAAGGGAACCACCCTCATGACCCAGTTGAAAAACGGTGACATTGTACAAGCTTGGGGCCCGCTGGGGAATTTTTTTGCCATGGAACCGGACACCCCCACACTACTCTTAGCTGGCGGCATGGGTTTGGTCCCCTTTGTGGGCTATGTTCATGAGCACCCCAAACCTTGGAATGTCTCCATGATTTTTGGGCATCGAGCTTCCCTCAGTTGTTATCCTTTGGATAGCTTGAACGAACGCATCACCGTGGACACCCTGCACGAATCTGTCCCCGGGGATATTGCCAATTTTGTGTATACTATCAAGGAAAGCATGCAAGAAATAAAGGAACAAAATGGTCTTGTGCTGGCTTGTGGGCCAGAGCCTTTTTTGAAAACTGTGCAAGAATTTGCCTTAGAGCTTAACGTGCGCACCCAGCTTTCCCTTGAAAATCGCATGGCTTGTGGTGTAGGCGCCTGCCTTGGTTGTGTAACTACCACCACTGAACATTGGCCAGTGAAAGACAAGAAAAACTGGCCGGTGCAAACCTGTAATCACGGCCCAATTTTTTGGGCTGACCACATTACCCTCTAGCCAAGCACGGAAAATGTTATGATTGATCTTTCTGTTACTTTGGACGGTGCTCGCCCCCTTACCATAAAAAATCCTGTTATTCCTGCGTCGGGTACCTTTGGCTATGGAGTGGAATTTGCGCACTATGGTGATCTTGAAAAACTTGGCGCCATTGTTGTCAAAGGCCTGTCTTTACAGCCACGTGCCGGTAATGCCATGCCCCGAATTGCTGAAACATCCTCCGGCATGCTCAATGCTGTGGGTTTACAAAATGACGGAGTTGAATCCTTTATAAAGGATAAACTCCCTAAATTACCATGGGAAAAAACCGCCATCATTGCTAATATTTATGCTTCAACAGCCGAGGATTTTGCGCGCTTAGCCGACATATTATCCGCCGAAGAAGGTATTGCCGCGCTGGAGGTCAATATTTCTTGCCCCAATGTACATGAGGGCGGTATCTTATTTGGACAAGATATTAATATGGCGGCAAGGCTCACAGAGGCTGTGCGCAAAGCTTCTCGTAACACACCTATTATCATTAAACTTTCTCCCAATGTCACCAATATCGCACACATTGCCAAAGCAGTGGAAGACGCCGGTGCGGATATGATTTCCTGTATTAATACCCTATCAGGCATGGGGGTGGATGTACGCACTCGCAAGCCAAGCTTAGCCAATGTTATTGGCGGCTTGTCCGGCCCTGCCATTAAGCCAGTGGCGCTGCGCTGTGTGTGGCAAGTGGCGCAAAGCGTAAAAATTCCCGTTATTGGTCTTGGGGGCATCAGTTCAGCCGAAGACATTTTAGAATTTATTCTTGTGGGCGCCCACGCCGTGCAAGTTGGGACTGCCAACTTTATACGCCCAGATTTTTCTTTCACAGTGGTGGAAGAACTTCAGGCTCTGTGCCAAGAATATGGTATTGAAGATTTAGCACAATTCCGTGGCAGTCTTGCCATATAAAATTCTTATATGGCTAATTCTCCTACTATTTTGCGGGCAAAGCTTGCTCACGATATTGAGTGGCCTTGCAAGGTGCGTCTTTCAAAGCGTGCTCGCAAAGTGAAGTTGAGCATGGATCGTCAAAATCATGTGGAGCTTGTTCTGCCACAAACGCACACTTACTCTCTTGAGCAGCAAGAAGAATTGCTACAGGCCATGCTACCTTGGATGCAAAAAAACCTTGATAAAAAACTTACTTGCAGCGCTCAAATGCTCAAAGCGCAAGAACTTTGGCAAGAGTACACTTATGGTTTTGATGCGCATATCTTACCAAGTTTTATTGATTTACCCGCTTTATCCGAACGCTGGCATGTTTCACTCCATGCCAAGGAAGGTGGCTATGTACGCCTTAAAGAGTTGCAAGCCCCCACTCGCTCCCATACGCATACTCATGATACTGAGGCATTTTGCGAAGGCAAACTTGGTATCTTTGCCCGACAAGAAGAGGTATATACCTGCTGTGCGCTCTTACAAAAATGGCTTATCCATCGAGCAAAACCGCACCTTATGCGTACCACATGGGAGCTAGCGGAACGCATGGGAGTGAGCGTTGGCAAGGTCACGGTAAAAGCGCAACGTGGTCGCTGGGGAAGCTGCACAGCATCAGGAAATATTGCCCTTAATTGTCGCTTGATTTTGCTTCCACCAAGACTCATGGAACATGTGATTTTACATGAGCTGTGCCACCGAGTACACATGAACCATTCGCTAGCTTTTAAAAATTTATTAGCGTCAGTCTCAGCTCAGAGCGTTCAAAAGGACATCGAAATTTCTGATGCGTGGGAAAACTTACCCCATTGGGCCATACTCAAAAAATAACTGACATTCAGTAAGGAAAAAAGATGAAAAACTCACCTATTCAGCTTGACTTTAGAACCCTCCCCTGCCCACAACCTGTGGTGCAATGTAGAAAATTCTTACAAGAAAACACCGTCGAAAGTATACAAATACAAGTAGATAACGAGCCAGCCGTAGAAAATGTGAGCCGATACTTAGAGCAGCAAGGTTTTACAGTAAACAGCAGCGCGCAAGGTAAAGATTTTTTACTCACAGCACATAGAGATGCAAGCACAGTACACGCAATGGCAACCGGCAACAATACACAAACAGAAGTTCAAGAAGAGTCAGAAAAAATTCTGGTGCTCATTACCACAGAATTTTTGGGAAGTGGAGATGACCACCTTGGGGAAAGACTTATGGCTATGTTTTTAGCCACCTTACCAGAGATGAGCACTGCACTGTGGCGTGTGGTTTTGCTTAATGGCGGAGTTAAGCTTGCAGCGCAGGCTACCGATGCTTTACAGCATCTACAAGCACTAGAAAAGAGCGGCGTGGATGTATTGGTATGCGGTACATGCTTAAGCCACTACAATTTGCTGGAGCAAAAAGCCGTGGGCGCTACGTCTAACATGCTCGATATTGTAACAAGTTTACAATTGGCAACGAAAGTCATTCGGCCATAAGCCTTGCTATGACGCAAAAACCCAAAATAAAAGGCATATAATACCAAGAGCAAGCACCCTATAAGCCCGTCGAGTGCGTAAGGCCAAAATAGGGCCAATGAGGGCTATAGCATAGAGCATATACCAGTTAAAATGCGGAAAAATGGGAACAGCGTGCTTTGTCTCAAGCCAAGAAAGTAAGGCATAGACACAGCCAAAAACCCCCAAATATAAGAGCGCTGATGACCACAATACTCGCCAACGAGCGCGGGAAATAATCAAAGATGGCGACAGCTGCGCTTGCTGTAAAGCGTTTTCCCTTACATCGTCCTTCCCCTCTTGGTTCCCATCATCGGGGTTTTGCATAGCCCATGCCTCCAGCGCCGCATCATACTGCGCATTGGCTCTACGTTGCCAACGCTCCAGCAAGGATGCCCCATAGCCAGCAATCAAACAAATACACAAGGGAAGTGGCAAGGTCGAAGGTAATTCCCACTGAAAAAGTAAACATATAGGGTAAAGTAGCAAGAAAGAAAATGTGCCAGAAGGTGGAATAATTGTGCCAAGGCGCAATAAATCAATCCAAAAAAGCTCTAAGGCAAGCCCTAGCGCCAAGGCAAATGGCATGGTGTCAGTACAAAAACCCAGCAGCAAGGCCATGGCTAAGGGTCTGTCAAGAAAGATTATATAGAAGCTTGTGCGCGATGCATAAGAAAGCACAAAAAAAAAGCGCTCAAAAGAACAAGAGCAAAAGAAGGTAAAGGGCTATAGGGAAAATTCATGGACGCTTCGCCTTTTTTCTGAGGGTATACATCGAAAATCTAAAGTAAATCGTTCAGCCAGCTCTTTAAGAATCTGACATTCTTCCTGTGTGACCGCCACATGGGGTAAAAGATTTCTTTTATGCTCTCCATGATGTAAGTTACCAATATTTATATATTCAATCTCGTGCAAAAAATCATCCAATAGAGGATGCACCAGAGCACTGTGCACAACCTGCTGCAAGTCCTGCAAATTTTCAAACAACACTAGGAGCTTGTGTTGTTTATATCGCTGTACGCACTGTGCTACATCAGCCAATCGAAGCACATGAAGCTGCACCCTTGCGGGCACGGCAAGGCGCAAAATATGTGTATACAACGCATCTAATGCCATGACATCGTTAGCTACTAGCAAGTGCTTAG